>CALMVH010000023.1 GCA_937873165.1 uncultured Rhodospirillales bacterium | reverse complement strand
CTCCAGCATTGTCTCGGTGCCTGGTAGCGGCTTTAACCGAGCTTTCGACTCCGGCGAGGACATCACTTCGTAGAATTTAGACCTCGCAGGCTGCCATTCCGCGCCGAATACCTCCACGAAGTTTTCCTGCGGCGGTCGTCCGGCGCGGGCGATCGCCTCGTCACGGCTGATAAGTTGGCGCCCAATCGACTCGAGCGCTACGTTCCACGCGTAAATGATGCTGTCCCAGTTATCGACCAGCGTCGAATCCCAGTCGAACAGGATAACAAACGGGCGCGGCATCAAATCACGATCTTTTCCCGGTCCGTACCCTGCACGCCCAGGATTTTCAGCTTGCGGTGCAAGGCGGACCGCTCCATGCCCACGAACGACGCGGTGCGCGAGATATTTCCCCCGAACCGCGTCACTTGCGCCAGCAGGTACTCGCGCTCGAACACCTCGCGCGCATCGCGCAATGGCAGGCTCATCATCTCGGCGCCCCGGTCCCACTTCACCACCGACGGCGCGATGGCGGTGATGTCGGGCGGCAGCATGTCGGCCCGGATCAGATCGTCGGCGCCGCCGGGCGCCATGATCAGCAGCCATTCAATCAGGTTTCGCAGCTGGCGTACGTTCCCGGGCCAGTCATAGGTCTGGAGCACGGCCAGCGCATCCTGGCCGATCCGGCGCGGCGGCACGCCGGCCCCAGCCGCCGATCGCACGAGGAAATAGTCGATCAGCAACGGGATGTCCTCGCGGCGTTCGACCAGCGGCGGCACGCGTATCGGCACAACGTTGAGGCGGTAATACAGGTCCTGGCGGAAGCGGCCCTGCGCCATTTCCTCCGTCAGGTCATGATTGCTCGACGCGATCACGCGCACGTCGACTTCGACCCGGGTCGTGCCGCCTACCCGCTCGAACGTCTGCTCCTGCAGGGCGCGCACGATCTTGCCCTGTGTTTCCACGGACATGTCGGCCACTTCGTCGAGCAGCAGGGTGCCGTTATGCGCGTGCTCCAGAACCCCGACCTTGCGCACCGGTCCCTCGAAGGGATGCTCGGTTCCGAACAGTTCGATTTCCAAGCGTTCGGGCCGCATGGTCGCGCAGTTCAGCACCACGAAGTTACCGGCGGCCCGGCGGGATTGAGCATGGATGATCCGCGCCACTCGTTCCTTGCCGCTGCCGGGCGCGCCCGTGATCATGACCCGGCTGCCGGTCTGCGACACCCGTTCGATCACGTGCCTGACCTGCGACAGCGCCAGCGACGTTCCGACCAGTTCGCTATCGGAACCGGTGCGGGCGCGCAGTTCGCTCAACTCGCGGCGTAAACGCGCCGACTCCATGGCGCGGTCGATGATCAGCAGCAGCCGATCGGTCTTGAAGGGTTTTTCGATAAAGTCGAAAGCGCCGCGCCGGATGGCGGCCACGGCCGTCTCGATGGTGCCGTGACCGCTGATCATGACAACCGGAACGGTGGGATGCGCTTCCTGAATCGATTCCAGCAACTGCAAGCCATCCAGGCGGCTGCCCTCCAGCCAAACGTCGAGGATCACCAGGCTGGGCTGGCGCTGGCGGCAGGCCGCCAAGGCCTGATCGCTGTTGGCCGCATAGCGTGGCATATGGCCTTCGTCGGACAGGATGCCACCGATCGCGAGACGAATGTCGGTCTCGTCGTCGACTATCAGAATGTCTGTTGCCATTGGTTAAAGTCTCAAGAAATCCTATAGATCGTCAATAGCTGTGATCGGATTGCAACTGTACCGCTTTCGGCAGGGTCAGCGACACGCGGGTTCCCCCTTCCTGCCGGTCGTGCAGGCCGAGATTGCCCGCATGATCTTCCATAATCTTCTTAACGATCGCGAGCCCAAGCCCTGTTCCCTTAACGCGTGTCGTTACATAGGGTTCGGTCAGGCGCTCGCGTTCCTCGACCGGCAGGCCCTTGCCGTTATCCTCAACGCAGATCATGGCGTCAAAAGCCGATTCTGAAACAACAATCCTTACCTTCCCCCGAGGCAGAGGCACGCCGCCATCGCGGCCTTCGATTGCCTCGATGGCGTTTTGCAGCAAGTTGGTCAGCGCCTGGCCGATCAGGCGCTCGTCGCAATTGGCAAGGACCGGCGTTTCGGGAACAGCCAGCTCGAACTCGATCGCCGGGTAAGCTTCCGCGCGCGAAAACTTCAGCTTGCGGGCAAGTTCGCCCAAATTCTCAGGGCGTATGACGGGTGTCGGCATGCGGGCGAAGGCGGAGAACTCATCCACCATGCGGCCGATATCGCCGACATGGCGGATGATCGTATCGGTGCAGGCCTCGAAGGTTTCGAGGTCGGATTTGATCTCCTTGGCGTATTTGCGCTTCAACCGCTCGGCCGATAGCTGGATCGGCGTCAGGGGATTTTTGATCTCGTGGGCGATCCGTCGGGCCACATCGGCCCAGGCCGCCTTGCGCTGGGCCGTCATCAGTTCTGTCAGGTCATCGAATGTCGCGACGTAGCCCCGGACGGTGTCGTTCGAAACCTCCGCCGAGATGCGCAGCAGGAAGTTCCGTTCGATGCCGCCGGGGTTGCGCACATCTATCTGAGTCTGGATAAAGCGCGCGCCCTTGGCGGCCATCGAGTCGAGCAGTCCGTTCAGCTCGGGAATGAAGTCGCTGAGGTAACGGCTCACAAGCTTCTCCGCCTCCACACTGAGGAACTGCGCCGCCGAAATGTTGCCGATCGTGACGCGGCCGGCCACGTCCAGGCCGACGACCCCCGCCGACACGCCCGACAGCACGGCTTCGGTAAACTGCCGCCGAAGGTCCAGTTGCTGATTGGCCTCGATCAAGTCCCGGCGTTGGCTGCCCAGCTGGCTCGTCATGCGATTGAAGGCGCGTGATAATGTCGCCAGCTCATCCTCCGCGCCACCCTCCGCCACGCGCACGCTCAGATCCCCTGCCCGCACCTGCTCCGTTACGTCGATCAAGGCGGCGATAGGCGTAACCAGGTACTTCGCGAACAGGATGCCAAGCCATACCGCGGCCATCAACATGAGCAGGGCAATGGTCAGGAATATGATCGTAATCTCGATCTGGATGCGATTGCTGCGGCTTTGCAGCTTGCGGTACTCAAGAATGGCGTTCTGCGCGGCGCTGATCTGCTCCAGGACGTTGGGCTCTATCCGCCGCTCGACATACAGAAAGCTGTCGATGAAGTGGTCGAGCCGCAGCAACGCCCGCACGCGGTCATCCTTTTGCGTGGTGATAATCAGCACCTCACCGTCGCGTGCCCTCTCGATCTGGGTCTGGTCGGGCGGATCGTATTCCAGAGCCAGGGCAAATCCGGACTTCGCCAGCACCTTGCCGGAACCGTCCACGATCAGCGCTTCCGAAAGGTTGCGCGTCAGGGCCTGCGTGCGCAAGGCCCTGTTCAGGGCGATATCATTGCCAAGCAGCCAGGGCGCCTGGCGGTCCAGGTCATTCTCCATCGCCAGCGCGTCCGCACGGATCGCCTGCTGGTGTTCATGCAGGTAGGCCTGCGCCACCGTCGAGGATTGCTCCAACGCCGTTGTGACGTGATTACTGAACCACGACTGAACGCCGACATAGAAAAACACGGCCGAGAACAACGCGGTCAGGATCGAGGGTACCGCCGCCAGAACGCTGAACACCAGGACAACGCGAGTTTGCAGCCTGGCACCGGCGATGCCGCGCTTGCGGCTGTTCCACAGCGACAGCATGCGCCGCGCGATCACGACGCCCAGCACCAGCAACAGAACGACGTCCAGGTTCAGCAGCGAATACGCCGTCTGGTGCGTTTGCCACCTCAGGGGCTCGGTGGAGGTCATGGCGTAATAGGTCGCGGTGCCCGAAACCATCGAGGCGGCGATCAGCGCGTAGGCAAGCTTGTTGCCGAGGCTGACCCGCGCCGCCCATGCCACCAGGCGCGGCCCGATGGTCCTGTGGTCGATCCCGGCCGAAGGCAAGACCATCCCTTACTTTTGTCCCTTGAGGATCGGGATATCCAGCTCGCGGATTTTCTTGCGCAATGTGTTTCGATTCAAGCCCAGCACCTCGGCGGCCTTGATTTGGTTTCCGCGCGTGGCCGCCAGGGTGAGCGCGATCAGCGGCCGTTCAACCTCGCGCAGCACCCTGTCGTAGACGCCCGCACTGGGCAGGTCGTTCTGGTGCGCGGCGAAGTAGTCACGCAGATGGCTCTCCACGGCGCCGCTGAGGCCATCGACCCGGGGAAAAGACTCCTGAGCCTGCGCCGGCTCGGCCAGCTCAGACTCGACAAGTTCCAGGTCGATGACCGTCTGGGCATACAGCGCCTGGACGCGGCGCACGAAATTTTCCAACTCGCGCACGTTTCCAGGCCAGTGATGCGCCTTCAGCCGGTCGAGCGCCGCCGGAGAAAAGGATTTCGGCGCGGTTCCGCGGCCCGCCGCCTCCGACAGGAAGTGACGCGTCAGCTCCGGGATATCTTCCAGCCGTTCGCGCAACGGCGGCATGCGGATCGGCACGACGTTCAAGCGGTAGAACAAATCCTCACGAAAACTACCCTGTCGGACTGCCAGGCGCAGGTCACGGTGCGAGGCAACGATGATCCGGACGTTCGGGCGAATGGGCACCCGCCCCCCGACGGAGGTGATCTCGCCTTCCTGAAGAAAGCGTAGCAGCCGTGTTTGCGCGGGCAGCGGCAAAGCACCGACTTCATCAAGGAACAGCGTTCCCCCTTCTGCCTGCTCGAACCGCCCAGGAACGTGCCTGCCGTCTTCATCGTGGCCGAACAGGTCTGCCTCGATCTCCTGTTGCGGGATCGCGGCTATGTTCGCCGAAACGAACGGCGCGGCCTTGCGGCTGCCGAACATGTGCAACGCCTTCGCCACCAGTTCCTTACCGGTACCGGGCTCGCCGGTCACGAGCACGGTGAGATCGCTGGTGGTCAGCCGCGCCACAAGCCTATAAATTTCCTGCATCGCCGCTGAGCGTCCTGTCAGGGGCAGCCGGGGATCGATATCGTCGGCCACAGGCTCGGCGATGGCTGACGGCGCCAGCGCGCGCTCGACCGCGGAGATCAGGTCTTTCAAGTCAAAGGGTTTCGGCAGGTACTCGAATGCGCCGCGCTCCGTCGCCTGAATGGCGGTCTTCAAGGTATTCTGGGCGCTCATCACGATCACGCGCAGGTCGGGGCGTTCCCTGCGGATTTTACTGACGAGGTCCAGCCCGTTGCCGTCTGGCATGATGATATCGGTGATTACCAAATCGCCGACGCCCTGCTGTACCCAATCCCACAAAGTACCGACTGCCTCCGTGGCATCGACCTCGTACCCGTGCCGGGTTAGAGCCTGCGAAAGGACCATGCGAATCGAACGATCGTCGTCGGCGATCAGAATGAGAGCGGTCTTGCCGGGCTTCATGCGGGATCCGACCCCATGGGCAGCGATACCTTGAAAACAGTCTTGCCGGGTTCGCTTTCGAACGAGATGGCTGCACCGTGATCCGCGACGATCTTGGCAACAAGGGCGAGACCAAGACCCGTGCCGTTGGCCTTCGACGTCACGAACGGTTCGAACAGGTTCGGCTTCATCGCATCGGGGATGCCCGCGCCGTTATCCTCGATGGTGACGGCGATTGGAAGATGCACGCGGGCGCTGCCCCCGGGACCCGCTACGCGGAAACCCCGCTGGTAGAACGTCGCCAGCTTGATCACGCCGCCGCTTTTCGGCAGCGCTTCCACCGCATTCTTGATCAGGTTGGTGAATATCTGCACGAGGTGATCGCGGTTGCCCAGAACCGGTGGCAGGGATGGGTCGTATTCCTCATAGAACGCCACGTTGCGGGCAAAGCCTGCGACGGCGGCCAGCTTTACATGATCCAGCACCGCATGAATGTTCACCCCTTCGCGGTCCGCCGGAACGCCGTCGCCGAATGCTTCCATGCGGTCGACCAGCGCGCGAATACGATCCACCTCGTCCGAGATCAACCGCGTCAGTTCGTGATCCGCCTCGGCCGCGTTCAGGTCCAGCAGCTGCGCGGCGCCCCGGATGCTGAGAAGAGGGTTGCGCAGTTCGTGCGCCAGCATCGCCGCCATGGCGCTGACCGACCGCGCCGCCCCGCGATGCGACCATTGACGGTCCAGATTGTCCGCCACCGAGCGTTCCCGAAATGTGATGACCGCGCCTGGCAGACCGCTCATCAGCGGCGCCGCGCTGATCGACACGGGGCGGCTGCCCATTTTCTTGTGGCCAAGGCTGACCTCGTGCTCCGCCATCGGTCGATTTTCACGCGCGACCTGGCGCAGCAGCAATAGAACCGGACTGTCCTCGGAAAACACCCCCGCCAGCGTCGATCCGACCAGCGCGCTGCGGCTCGCGTTCAGGAACTCCTCAGCCGCGGGATTTACATAGCGGATGGTGAACGGATCATCCTCGACTACGATCACGGGTTCCGGCAAAGCTTGCAGGATCGATGCGCTGTCTTGTATTTCGACGGTATGGGTCAAGGCAGTCCGGCGGTTGCGAGTTTGCCGCATTATGACTGTTTCACCGGCTTTGTGAATAAGGCTTGCGGCATATGACATCCTCTCTGGCCTTGATCGTCGCAGCCGGCACGGGAACGCGTTTTGGCGGCACCGTGCCGAAGCAGTATCTGCCGCTGGGCGGCGTGCCTGTCCTGCGCCGCACGATCACGGCCTTTGCACAACACCCCCGTGTTTCGGCGGTGCGCGTGGTCATCCACCCCGACCACCATGACCTGTACGCCGCGGCCGTCGGCGACATGAACCTGTTGCCGCCGGTAGTGGGAGCCGCCTCGCGCCAGGCCTCCACCCTGAACGGCCTTGCCGCCTGCGAAGCGGACGGGTTCGATATCGTGCTGATACACGACGCGGTTCGCCCCCTGGTCGATGGCGAAACCATCAGCCGCGTGCTGGATGGCGTCGATGCGCATACCGGCGTGGTACCGGGGCTTGCCGTCACCGACACGTTGCGCCGATCCCACGATGGCCTCAGCGCCGGAACCGTGGATAGGTCGGGGCTGTGGCGGGTGCAAACGCCCCAAGGGTTTGCCTACCACGCAATCCTGAAGGCACATCGTTCGGCGCCTCACGACCAGTTCACCGACGACGCCGCCATCTTCGAGGCGGCAGGTTACCCTGTGCGTCTGGTCAAAGGCCATGTAGACAATACCAAGGTAACAATACCCGACGACATGGAAGCAGCGGAGATCAGGCTGATGGGACAATACGAGTTCAGGACAGGCATGGGGTTCGATGTGCACGAGTTCGGTCCCGGCTCGTCCATCATGATCTGTGGCGTGGAGGTCCCGCACGACCGCACCGCCGTTGGTCATTCGGATGCTGATGTCGGCCTGCACGCGTTGACCGACGCCCTCCTGGGTTCGATCGGGGCGGGCGACATCGGGACCTACTTTCCGCCCTCGGACCCGCGATGGAAAGGCGCCGACAGCGCGACGTTCCTGCGGCATGCCGCCTCGCTGGTCGCGGACAAAGGCGGCCGGATCGTCAATGTCGACCTGACGCTGATGTGCGAACGGCCCAAGATCGGACCGCACCGCGAGGCGATGATCGCGCGGATCGCGGATATTCTGCAGCTTTCCCCCGACCGCGTCGCGGTAAAAGCCACCACCACGGAGAAACTTGGGTTTCTAGGCCGCAGCGAGGGTATTGCAGGACAGGCTGTCGCAACGATCAGGATGCCGGCCGATGAGTGAAATCGAAGACGTGGCGCGCGAACTGGTCGAAGCCTACACCGAGTTCGGCTTGAAGGCCGCGACCGCCGAGTCGTGCACGGGCGGGATGGTGGCCGCCGCGATCACCTCGGTCGCGGGTTCGTCCGCGATGTTCGACCGGGGCTTCGTGACCTACTCCAACGAAGCCAAGATAGGCATGCTGTCGGTTCCCGAGATGATGATATCGCAACATGGTGCGGTCAGCCGCGAAGTGGCGCGCAGCATGGCCGAGGGTTGTTTGCGGCACAGCAACGCCGACGCCGTGGTTTCCATCACCGGTATCGCCGGACCGGCCGGCGGGTCCGGCGACAAACCGGTCGGCCTGGTCTGGTTTGGCGTGGCGAAGGACGACATACTTTTCACCGAACGCGAAGTTTTCCACGGCGACAGATCCGCGATCCGGAACGCGGCAACACTGCACGCGCTGAGGCTGTTGCTGGGCGTGGCCTCCTGAACGTGACCCATCCCAGCCGAGATCCGGGATGTCGGTTACGGTTTCGCGGAAGTCAGGACCCGGCGAGCCCGCTGTTCGAAGGCGCCGACCATGTGACGGGCGATTTCGGTAAAAATGGCGCCTGCCAGTAACTGAAATGCCTTGGACTTGAACTCGAACTCGTTGACGATGCCGACGGTGCACTTGCCGTCCGGCGCCGCGGCGAACGACCACTCGTTGGTCATCGTGCGCATCGGTCCTGCCACGTAATCCACATGGATGCGGTTGGGCCGGTCGAGCGTGACGCGCGATCGAAAGGTTTCCTGTATGAGCTTGAAACCGATATCGAGGTCGGCCGTCACAATGTTGCCTTCCTGCTTCACGATGCGGGCGGCGACGCACCAGGGCAGAAACTCGGGGTACTTTTCAATATCGGCGACCAGGTCGAATACCTGCTCCGGCGTGTAGGGTAACAGGCGCTGGTCCGTGAACCGCGGCATCTCAGGCCTGAGCCAACAGCGCCCGTGCCAGCTGGGCCTCGCGCGCGGTACGCAGCCGCGCAAAGTCGTCGCCCGCGTGGTACGAAGAGCGCGTCAGCGGCGATGCGGAGACCATGAGGAAGCCTTTGGCCCGTGCCGCGGCCTCAAGTCCCTGGAACTCTTCGGGCGGCAGGAAACGGTCGACCGACAGGTGCTTCGGCGTGGGCTGCAGGTATTGTCCGACCGTCAGGAAATCGACATCGGCCGCCCGCAGATCGTCCATGACCTGGAGCACCTCCTCGCGGGTTTCTCCCAGCCCAACCATGATGCCGGACTTGGTGAAGATCGATGGGTCGTGTTCCTTGACGCTCGCCAGCAGGTGCAGCGAGGTAAAATAACGCGCGCCGGGGCGCACGCTGGCATAAAGCCGCGGAACGGTTTCCAGGTTGTGGTTGAACACATCGGGGCGCGCCGTCGCGATGGTGGCTGCGGCCCCGGCGCGTTGCTTGAAGTCGGGCGTCAGGATTTCTATGGTGGTCACAGGATTGACACGGCGTGTTTCGGCAATGACCCGGGCGAAGTGCCCTGCCCCGCCATCGTCCAGGTCGTCGCGGTCGACGGACGTGATCACGACATGCGCCAGCCCCAGCTTCGCGATCGCCTGCGCCACGCGGAATGGTTCCAGCGCATCAAGGGCCTGAGGCTTGCCAGTCGCGACGTTGCAGAAGGCGCAGGCGCGCGTGCACGTTTCGCCCATGATCATGAACGTCGCATGCTTCTGGGCCCAGCATTCACCGATATTGGGGCAAGAGGCTTCCTCGCACACCGTCTTCAGGTTCAGCCCGCGCATCAGTTCGCGCGTCTCGGCGTAGCCCGCGCTGGTCGGTGCTTTGACGCGGATCCAGTCCGGCTTGCGCTTGACCTCGT
This sequence comes from uncultured Rhodospirillales bacterium, assembly GCA_937873165.1. GTDB lineage: Bacteria > Pseudomonadota > Alphaproteobacteria > CALMVH01 > CALMVH01 > CALMVH01. Next base: position 520 of record CALMVH010000023.1, on the reverse strand, counting down.
TGTCCGGACGATGCGCCTTCTCGGGGTGCCGGAGCGGCTTCGGCTCCTCGATCAACGTCATGGCAATATCCCTCGGGCGCGGCTTGATCTAGAAATGGATTGCACGGCCGTAGGCGTCAAGGACGGACTCATGCATGGCTTCGGAAAGCGTTGGATGCGCGAAGATCGTCTTCATCAGCTCGGCCTCGGTAGTCTCCAGCGTCTTCGCGATGGTATAGCCCTGGATCAGTTCGGTCACTTCCGGCCCGATCAGGTGCGCGCCGAGCAACTCGCCCGTCTTGGCGTCGAACACTGTTTTAATCATGCCTTCGGGCTCACCCAGCGCGATGGCCTTGCCGTTGCCGACAAAGGGGAACCGCCCCACCTTGACTTCGTGTCCAGCCTGCCTGGCACGGGTCTCCGTCAGGCCCACGGAGGCAATCTGCGGTGAAGAATAGGTACAGCCGGGAATGCCGGTGGCATCCATGGCGTGGGGATGCTCGTCGGCCAGATGTTCGACCGCGATGATGCCTTCATGGCT
>CALMVH010000022.1 GCA_937873165.1 uncultured Rhodospirillales bacterium | reverse complement strand
CGGTTGCATAGGCAAAGATGTCCGCCGCCCAGACGAGGAGGAACAGGTAGAGGATGGAGTGAACACCCAATCCGCAAGCATAAACCTTTGCGAACGCGAGGCTGCAGCCAGCGATATACGCCGTGCCAAGGAGCATGAGGGGCCGACTCGATTTCGACATCCTGATCCACTCGGCCAGGGCCAGGACGATGATGAACCCTATCAAAGGCAGGAATCCCCAAGCCCCCACTAACAGAAGTGCGGAAAGGACGATTGCAGCAAGGAAAACAGCCGAAATAACTCGTAACGCGAGGTTTCGTCCCTTACCGGCCACTGGCGCTGGCACCGTAGCGCCGGTCGCGGCGCTGGAACTCGCCGATGGCGGTTCGGAAGTCGACTTCCGAGAAGTCCGGCCACAGCGTGTCGACGAACACCATTTCGGTATAAGCCGACTGCCAGAGAAGGAAGTTGCTGATACGCTTTTCACCGCTGCTGCGGATGACGAGGTCGGGATCGGGTGTTCCTGCCGTATAGAGCGCGCCTGAAAGGGACTGTTCGGAGATGGCGGACAGGTTCATCTCGCCCGCGGCGACGTACCCTGCCAGCGTGCGGGCGGCCTGCACGATATCCTGACGGCCACCATAGTTCAGGGCAATCGAGACATGGATGCGGCTGTTGCCGCTGGTCAGGGTCTCGCCATGCTCGATCATCGCAACAATGTCGGGATCAAGCCGCGACCTGTCTCCAATGATTGATACACGCACGCCGTTCTTGTGCAGTTCGGCGATTTCACTGCGCAGATACAGTCGCAGCAACCGCATCAGTTCGTCGACCTCCGCCTCCGGCCGCGACCAGTTCTCGGCCGAGAAGGCAAAGAACGTCAGATGCTCGACGCCGATGTCAGCCGCCAAGCGAACGATCGGCTTGACCGCCTCGGCCCCTTTGCGATGGCCTGCATAGCGGGGTAACCCACGCGCCTTGGCCCAACGCCCATTGCCATCCATGATGATGGCGACGTGCCGGGGAAGCGACCCTTGTCCTTCCATATCTGTCCGGCCGTGCTTGCTCATCAGACCTGCTTGATTTCCTTTTCCTTGGCGACCAGCGTGTCGTCGATCTTCTTGATTGACGCATCGGTCATCTTCTGGACTTCGTCGGACAGGACCTTCGAGCGGTCTTCGCTGACTTCGTGATCCTTTTCGGCCTTCTTCAACGTGTCCATGCCGTCGCGGCGGACATTGCGTACCGCGACACGGGCCTGTTCGGCGTATTTCGACGCGACCTTGGTCAGCTCGATGCGGCGTTCCTGGTTCAATTCCGGGATCGGTACGCGCACGGTCGTGCCGTCCGTCTGCGGGTTGAGACCCAGGCCCGAGTCGCGAATGGCTTTCTCAATGGCCTTGACCATGCCTTTGTCCCAGACGGTCACCGTCAACAGGCGCGGTTCCGGCACGCCAACCGTGCCGACCTGCGACAAGGGGACCATGTTGCCGTAGGCTTCTACATTCACGGGATCCAGCAGCGAGGCGGACGCACGGCCCGTGCGCAATCCGCTGAAATCCTTTACCAGGGCATCCAGAGCGCCGTTCATGCGGCGCTGGAACTCGGCCATGTTGGGTTCGGTCATTGGGAAGTGCCCTCGTCGCTAACGGTCGTGAAATGTCCACGGCCCTGGAAAATGTCGGCGAACGCACCGGGTTCGGCAATCGAAAAAACGAGGATCGGAATATGATTTTCCCGCGCCAGGGAAATGGCAGCCGCATCCATGACCTTCAGGTCGCGCGACAAAACCTCCATGTAGCCCAGCCTGTCGTAGCGCTTGGCGGATGGATCCTTGTGCGGATCGGCGCTGTAGACGCCGTCCACTTTCGTGCCCTTCAAAAGGGCGTCGCATTCCATTTCGGAGGCGCGCAACGCCGCGGCCGTATCGGTGGTAAAGAACGGATTGCCGCTGCCTGCCGCAAAAATCACGACCCGGCCCTTGTCCATGTGCCGCACGGCCCGGCGGCGGATATAGGGTTCGGATACGGTTGCCATGGGAATGGCCGATTGGACGCGCGTCTCGACCCCCTGGCGCTCCAGCGCATTCTGCACGGCCAGCGAGTTTATGACCGTTGCGAGCATGCCCATGTAATCGGCGGTCGTACGATCCATGCCTTCGGCCGCGCCCGAAACGCCACGGAAGATATTACCGCCGCCGATTACAAGGCACACCTGCACGCCGAGATCGATAACGGTTTTTACCTCGCTGGCTAGGCGATCGACCACATGCGGGTCGATGCCGTATTCATGCCCCCCCATCAGGGCTTCGCCCGAAATCTTCAGGAGAACGCGGCGATAGGGGGACGCCATGATCAGAGACCTGCCTGGGCGGCAACCTCGGCCGCGAAGTCGCCCTGTTCCTTTTCGATGCCCTCGCCCAGGCCGAAGCGCACGAAGCCGGCCAGGGTGATGGGCGAACCGATGTCCGTCGAGGCGGTTTCGATCACCTTGGCGATCTTTGTCTCGCCATCGATCACGAAAACCTGTTCCAGGAGAACCACTTCCTCGTAGTACTTGCGGATACGGCCATCGACCATCTTTGCCGCGATCTCAGGCGTCTTGCCGCTGGCGATTGCCTGCTCCGTCAGGACCGACTTCTCCCGCACCAGAGCGCCGGGATCGACGTCGGCGACGGTGAGAGCCTCCGGGCGAGCTGCCGCCACGTGCATCGCGAGCTGCTTTCCAAGCGCCGCGAGCTTGGTCTGGTCACCTGCCGATTCCAGCGCAACCAGTACGCCGAGCTTGCCGAGACCCGGCACGACCGGGCTGGGCAGGTCGCTGACAACCGCTCCCTGATCGACCTGCAGATGCGCCACGCGGCGCAGGTTCATGTTGTCCCCCACCGTCGCGATCAGCGTGGTCAGCTCTTCCTCGATGGTCTTGCCGCTGGGATGCTGTTCCGACTTCAGATCCTCTATCGACGACTTGGATTTCATCGCGACCTCGCCGGAGGACCGTGCAAAGTTCTGGAACTGGTCGTTACGGGCGACGAAGTCGGTTTCCGAGTTCACCTCCAGAACCACGCCTTCCGTGCCCTCCGCCAAAGCCACGATCAATCCTTCGGCCGCGACGCGGCCAGACTTTTTCGCGGCGGCGGCAAGTCCCTTCTTGCGCAGCCAGTCAACGGCTGCATCCATGTCGCCGCCGTTCTCGTTCAAGGCTTTCTTGCAGTCCATCATGCCTGCACCGGATCGCTCGCGCAGATCGCGAACCATGGTTGCACTGATTTCAGTCATGTCTGTTTCTTCGTATCAAAAGGTGGTGATTATACGGCGGCTTCGGCTTCTTCGTGGCTTTCGACGCCCGTAGCCGATTGCTGGATCTCGGGCGATCCTTCACCCGGAACCACTTCGTCGGGCGTATCCATCGCGCCGATATCTGTGCCGGATGCCGCCAGCTCGGCATGCAGGCCGTCCAGAACCGCGTCGGCGATCAGGTCGCAGTACAGTTCAATGGCGCGCAGCGCGTCGTCGTTGCCGGGGATCGGAAAGGTCACGCCCTGTGGATCGGCGTTGGTATCGGTCACCGCAACAACCGGGATTTTAAGCATGCCGGCTTCCTTGATCGCGATATCTTCGCGCGGCACGTCGATGATGAACAGCAAGTCGGGCAATCCGCCCATTTCCTTGATGCCGCCCAGCGCGCGCTCCAGCTTGTCGCGTTCGCGCGTCAGTTGCAGCGTTTCCTTCTTGGTCAGGCCGCTGGACCCCTCGCCCAGGCGCTCATCGAGCTCGCGCAAACGCTTGATCGACAGCGACATCGTCTTCCAGTTGGTCAGCATGCCGCCCAGCCAGCGATGGTTCACGTAGTACTGGCCGCAGCGCTTCGCGGCTTCGGCGACCTTTTCCTGAGCCTGCCGCTTGGTGCCGACGAACAGCACGCGGCCGCCGTTGGCGACGATGGCGCGCGTGGCTTCCAGCGACCGATGCAGCATCGGCACCGTGTCTTCCAGGTTGATGATATGGATGCCGTTCCGTACGCCGAAGATGTATTGCTCCATCTTCGGGTTCCAGCGGCGCGTATGGTGGCCGAAGTGAACGCCGGCTTCAAGAAGCTGGCGCATTGTGAACGTGGGTATAGCCATGGAATTCGATCCTGTTCCGGTTGATCCGCCGCGTGACCGCCGAGCCCGAAGGTCCGACACCGGAGCGAAAGACGGACAGTCCGTATTCCGCCAAGCACGCGTGAGGGTTAGTTGACGGGTTCTGATACAGGCAGATATCGACCTTTGCAATGCAAATCAGGCCGCGCAAAACAGGTGTGTTCCTAGAAATCCTCGACTTCGAGCACGCCCGCGAGAGTTTCCAGCTGAGCCCGGTTTTTGGACGGCAGGGACCACGCCTGGGGCACATCAAGGACGGCCTCGCGATGCTCGGGGAGCCTGACGGAAACCGTGATTTTCACGCGGCCCTTGGCTTCGGCTACGAACAACTTCTGGACCGCCGAAAAGTCGGCGGTTTGATCAACGACGATCTTCAAGCCCGACAAAGCCGTTTCCAGCACCTTGTCGAGCAAATCGATCTGCTGCGCCGTCAAGCGAATGTCGTCGCCCTGACGTTGCACATCGACGGTGACGACCAGCAGGCGCCCGGCTTCCATGATCTCGCGGTTCTGTGCCAGCAGTTCCGAAAAGATCGTCACTTCGTAGATACCGCTGACATCCGAGAGGGTCAGGAAGGCAAAGCGGCTGCCTTTGGCGGAGGTGCGCTCCTGCCGCGCGACCACGACGCCCGCCAGCTTGAACCGGGTCGATCCACCCTGCGCCGACAGACTACCTAAAGTATGGGAGGCGACAACCCCCAACCGGCGCAAGGGTTTCGCGTGGGCATCCAGCGGATGCGAGGTCAGGTAAAAACCGACGGCATCGAATTCACGCTTCAGCTTTTCCAGCGCGTCGTAGGCCGCGACAAGAGGAAGCTTCAAGGTGGGAAGCGCCGCCGGAGCGCCGCCGAACAGGTTGACCTGTCCCGTCTCGCGTTCTTCCGATTCCGTCGCCGCCAGGCGCACCATCGCATCGGCTGCCGCGGCGACCTGCGCGCGGTTCGGGTTTAATGCGTCGAACGCGCCTGCCTGCGCCAATCCCTCGATTTGCCGCTTGTTCATGGCGCGGGCGTTCATGCGCTTGGCAAAATCGAAAATATCCTTGAACGCACCGGCCTCGCGCCGCGAGACAATCAGCGACTCCATCGCCGCAGCGCCGACCCCCTTTACCGCCGCCAGCGCGTAGCGAACTGCTTTCCGGCCCTGGCCGTCCCGTTCCACCGAAAATTCTACCTCAGATCGGTTTACATCGGGCGGCAGCAGCTTGATGCCCATGCGCACGAGTTCCTGCCGGAAAGAGGCAAGCTTGTCGGTATTGTCCATGGCGAGCGTCATGGAGGCGGCAAAGAACTCGACGGGATAGTTCGCCTTCAGCCATGCGGTCTGGTACGCGACCAAGGCGTAAGCCGCGGCATGGGATTTATTGAAGCCGTAATCGGCAAACTTCGCCACCAGATCGAATATCTCGCCCGCCCGTTCGGGCGTCAGGCCATTGTGAGTGGCGGCGCCTTCGCAGAAAGCCGCGCGCTGGGCCTCCATTTCCGACTTGATTTTCTTGCCCATGGCGCGGCGCAGGAGGTCTGCACTTCCTAGGGAGTACCCCGCCAGAACCTGGGCGATCTGCATTACCTGTTCCTGGTAGACCATGATCCCGAAGGTCTCCCTCAGGATCGGCTCTAGCGTTGGATGCGGGTACTCCGCCGGTTCCAGCCCATCCTTGACCCGGCCGTAGCGGGGAATGTTGTCCATCGGACCGGGACGGTACAGCGCCACCAGCGCAATGATATCCTCGATGCGGTTTGGCTTCAGGCGGCGCAGTGCGTCGCGCATGCCGGAACTTTCCAGCTGGAACACGCCCATGCCTTCGGCCCTTGCCAGCATCTCGTAGGTTGGCTTGTCCTCCAGCGGCAGCTGCTCGATGTCAACGTGGATATCCGATCCCGCCAGCAGATCCTGCGCCTTCTTGACAATGGTCAGGGTGGTAAGCCCGAGAAAGTCGAACTTTACGAGACCCGCCTGCTCCACGTATTTCATGTTGAACTGGGTGACGGGCATGTCGGACTTGGGATCGCGGTACAGCGGTACCAGCTGATCCAGCGGCCTGTCGCCGATCACCACGCCCGCCGCATGGGTCGAGGCATGGCGGTACAATCCCTCCAGCTTCAGTGCCATGTCCATCAGCCGCGCCACCTGCTCGTCCTCGCGCCGCATCGCCTGCAGCAGCGGCTCGCTGGCGATCGCCTGGTCGAGGCTCACGGGCTTGGCCGGATTGTTCGGCACCATCTTGCAGATACGATCCACCTGGCCGTACGACATCTGCATGACGCGGCCGACATCGCGCAGCACGGCGCGGGCCTGCAACTTTCCAAACGTGATGATCTGGGCGACGCGGTCGTTGCCATAGCGGCGGCGCACGTACTGGATGACCTCGTCGCGGCGATCCTGGCAGAAGTCGATGTCGAAGTCGGGCATCGACACGCGGTCGGGGTTGAGGAAGCGTTCGAACAGCAATCCGAAGCGCAGCGGATCGAGGTCCGTAATGGTAAGCGCCCACGCCACCACGGACCCGGCACCCGAACCGCGGCCTGGACCCACCGGTATCCCCTGCCCCTTGGCCCACTGGATGAAATCCGCAACGATCAGAAAATATCCTGGGAACTTCATGGCTTCGATTACGCCCATTTCGAAGCTCAGGCGCTGGCGGTACGGCGCGGCCGCCTCGTTCCGTTCCGCTTCGGACATGGTGTCGGTAAACACATGCTGCACCAGACGCTTCTCAAGGCCCGAAACGGCCAAGGCGCGCATGGCTACCGCCTCGTCATCGGCGAAACGCGGCAGGATCGGCTTGATCGGTTTTAGTAGGAAAGCGCAGCGGCGGGCGATAACCACCGTATTATCCACCGCTTCCGGCAAGTCCTCGAACAGAGTTCGCATCTCGTCAGCCGACTTGAACCGGTGTTCGGGCGTGACTCGCCGGCGGTTTTCCTGGATCAGGTAGGCGCCATCGGCGATGCAGAGCAGCGCGTCGTGCGCCTCATACATATCTCGTGCGGCGAAAAAGCAATCGTTGGTCGCGACCAGCGGAATGTCGTGGCGGTAGGCGAGATCGATAAATCCCGCTTCCGTGCGACGCTCGTCCTCTTGTCCGTGCCGCAGGAGTTCCACATAAAGACGCGTCTTGAAGGCGTGATTCAGCGTCGCCAGAACTGTCTCGGCGAGAGCGGGCTGATTGGTCTGAAGCGCCTTGCCGACTGGACCGTTCGGTCCTCCGGTCAGGCAGATCAACCCGTCCGACGCGCCGTTAAGAGCCTCGATCGGGATATGCGGCAACCCCGAAGCGCCCGACTCCATGTGGGCCTGGCTGACGAGCTTCAAAAGGTTTCCGTACCCGGCATCGTTCTGTGCCAGCAAAACCAGGCAAGCGGGTTCCGCCAGGTCTTTCACCGCAACTGCCAGCTGGCATCCGACAATAGATTGAACGCCCGCATCCGCCGCCGCCATGGCGAACTCCAACGCGCCGAACAGATTGTTCGTATCGGTCATCGCGACTGCGGGCATGGCGTGTTTCTGGCAAAGCTTCACCAGCGCCTTGACCGGGATCGCGCCTTCGGAAAGCGAGTATGCGGAATGAACCCGCAGATGGATAAAGGATTCTACAGCCATTATCAGCTCCGCTAGGGAAGCAGCGCCTTATCGTCTTCCTGCAACTCGGGAGTCTCGAACTTAAAGCATTGCGGGCCCGATTTATGATCCCATACCGGGTTCAAAACATCACTAGGGATCTTATGAGCAACTTCCTTCGTCGAAAACCAAAAAGTCGCACACAGCTGATAATGGTGTTGATCCAGTTGGTCATAGTGAAACGGCATGCGCGTTCCTGGATCGAACATATACCAATCCCTGATATAGGTTGGACTTGCCATGACTTCAAGATCGCTCAGCTTTGCGGGTAAATCCTTATTATCCTGGTAGTACTGCCGTATATTCAAGTTTAGTTGCTGCAAATGCGAGACACGTTGCACATCAACCGTCATTTGCGCGCTTCTCTGCGCTTCAACTCGTGCCCAGATCATGGCGGCAAATAACCCGGCAGCGGCTGCGGCGAGTCCGATGCGGCCGTTGCGTCTGCCCAGCATGGGGATTAAACGGCCGAGCACCGGAAAAGTATCGAGCAGTTCGATGTAGGTGGTCCGGGCAATACCTCCCAGATCGATTATCGGCTTCTGGTCAGGATCCACGCGAAATCTCCACAATCCGGCCTTCCCTGATCTCGACAATCCGGTTCATGCGCGATGCGAGCTGAGGGTTATGTGTCGCGATCAGCGCCGCCAGCCCACTGGACCTCACCAGATCGACCAACAGGGTAAATACACCCTCGGCCGTGCCGCCGTCCAGATTTCCCGTCGGTTCGTCGGCAAGAAGTATCTTGGGATCGTTGGCCAGAGCGCGGGCTATGGCAACGCGTTGCTGCTCACCGCCCGACAACCGTGCAGGCCGATGCTGCTCGCGCGCCGCCAGTCCAACCTGGTCAAGCTGGTCCCGCGCGCGCAAGGCGGCGTCCTTGCGGGACTTCCCCGCGATCATCTGCGGCAGGATGACGTTTTCCGCCGCGGAGAACTCGGGCAGCAGGTGGTGGAACTGGTAAACAAAGCCGATATGGCTGCGGCGCAGCACCGTACGACGCGCCTCGCCCGCATTGCCGGTCACGATCCCTTCGATCATGACAGTACCGGCTGTGGGCGGCTCGAGTAATCCGGCGATTTGCAGCAAGGTTGATTTACCCGTTCCTGATGGCCCGATCAACGCGACCAGCTCGCCCGGATACAGGTCGAGATCGACCCCACGCAACACCGGCAGGGTCGTCCCGCCCTGGTCGAAATCGCGCGTCACCCCGCGCAGCGACAGGAGCGGCTCACTCATAACGCAAGGCTTCGACCGGATCGAGACGCGCCGCCCGGAACGCCGGCAATATGGTCGCAAGGAAGGTCAAGACGAGGGCCATGGTCACGATCAGGATCACTTCGGGCCACTCTACGATCGCAGGCAGGGTCGAAAGGAAGTAGATTTCCGGCGCGAACAGATTGTTGCCGGTGAAGTGTTCCAGCCACCGGCGTATTTTTTCGATGTTGGCGGCGAATGCGACGCCCAGCGGATGGCAGGCGAACGTACCCGCCACCGCGATGCTGGTTCCCGTCAGGAAGAAAATCCGCAGGATCATGCCCCGGGTCGCCCCCATGGTGCGCAGGATCGCGATGTCCCGCGTCTTGTCCTTTACCAACATGATCATGCTGGAAATGATATTGAAGGCGGCCACAACGATGATCAGCGTCAGGATCAGGAACATCACGTTGCGTTCGGTTTTCAGCGCGTTGAAGAAGCTTGCGTTGGAATCCTGCCAATCGACGAGCCTCAGCGCCTGATCCATTGTGTGGATCTCTTTCCACACGGCGGAAAGATCCCGGTCCGGGTCGGGGATCATGACTTCGAGCGCGGTCACCTTGCCATCCATGTCGAAAAAGGCTTGCGCGGCACCGAGCGGCAGGAACACGAAGCTGCTGTCGTATTCGAACATGCCGATATCGAAGATCGCGGCAACGCGGTATCCGCGCGACCGGGGAATCGACCCAAATGGCGTGTCGCGGGTTTGGGGACTCACCAGGGTCAAGCGGTCACCCACCTGCACGCCGAAGCGCTCCGCCATGCGCGCACCGACAACGATCCGGTCGTCGTGGAAGTCTTTTAGCGACCCCGCCACAATGTGCATGGCGACGATTGCCTTGTTCGCCAGCTGGTCTGCCGCCATGCCGCGCACGACCCCGCCGCCCGCGATCCCGTTTTGGCTGACAAGCGCCTGTCCTTCCACCAGCGGCGTCACCGATACGATTCCCGGCAGTGCCCGGATGCGGGCCGCAAGATCGTCGTAGCTCTGCATGTAGCCCGACGGCGCGTAGACGTTGATGTGGCCATTCAGGCCCAGAATGCGTCCCAGCAGCTCGTGCCGGAACCCGTTCATCACGGACATCACGATGATCAGGGTGGCGACACCCAACGCGATGCCGACCAGCGAGAAGGCGGCGATGACGGAGATAAATCCCTCAGTTCGCCGAGCCCGCAGATAGCGGAACGCCACAAGCCGTTCGAACGCGCCAAAGATCATCCGGCAGCCCGGTTACCGCTTAGCCGGTTAAGCGCGTCTTCCACGGACAGTTCGAAACGCTCGCCGCTGGCGCGCCGCTTCAACTCTACCTGATCTTTGTCGAGGCCGCGCGGTCCCACGATTATCTGCCAGGGGAGCCCAATCAAATCCATGTCGGCGAACTTGGTCCCTGGACGTTCCTCGCGGTCGTCGTAGAGCACGGAAATGCCAAGCGATTGCAGCCGGGCGTACAGGCTGTCACAGGCCGCATCGACCCGGGCGTCGCCTCTTTTCAGGTTGATAAGGGCAACCTGGAAAGGTGCCACGGCATCGGGCCAGATGATGCCCGTCTCGTCGTGACTGGCCTCGATGATGGCGCCCACCAGGCGCGAGACACCGATGCCGTAACTGCCCATGTTCGGCAGCACGGCAACCCCGTCCGGTCCAGCGACCTGCAACCCGACCAACTCGCTGTAAAGCGTGCCAAAATTGAAGATCTGGCCAACCTCGATGCCACGGCCCTCGCGCTTGCGCTCGGATGGCACCTGTTCCCAGTTTGCCTCGTCATGTTTCTCGTCGGTCGCGGCGTAGGGCGTGGTGACTGCGGTAAAGAAGCGTTCCAGAGCCTCGGGATCGCGGTGATCGACCTCCTCCGTGCCGACCTGAGCAGTTTCAACTGCAGAGTCGTAGTAAACCTGGCTTTCGCCGGTCGGCGCCAGGATATGAAACTCGTGACTGAGATCGCCACCGATCGGGCCGGTATCCGCCTTCATTGGTACGGCCACGATGCCCATGCGCTTGAACGTTCGCATATACGCCAGCATCATGATGCGGTAGCTGGTAACCGCTGATTGGTCATCGAGATCGAACGAGTAGCCGTCCTTCATCAGGAACTCGCGGCCACGCATCACGCCGAACCGAGGGCGCAGCTCGTCACGGAACTTCCATTGTATGTGGTAGAGGATCTGCGGCAGGTCGCGGTAGCTGTTGACCGACTGCTTTAAAAGGTCGGCGATCAAAAGTTCATTGGTCGGGCTATAGATCAGTTCGCGCTCGTGACGATCCTTCAACCGAAGCATTTCCGCACCGTAGGCCTCGTAGCGGCCGGTTTGCTTCCATAGCTCGGCCGTTTGCAATGTCGGCAGCAGCAATTCCTGCGCGCCGACGCGGTCCTGTTCCTCGCGCACGATCTCCGCGATGTTGCGCAACACGCGCCAGCCTGTCGGCAACCACGCGTAGATGCCCGCCGCGACTTGCCGTACTAGTCCTGCCCTCAGCATCAGGCGATGCGAGGCAATCTGAGCCTCGGCGGGGTTTTCCTTCAGGGTGGGAAGCGTGTACCGGCTGAGACGCATGGGAACTTTCATTTGAACGCGGCGTCAAACTATCCCTACGCCTTCACCATGTCGATATGCAGAATAGCCCGCTCGCCTACTGACGGCCTTGCAGAGCCTTTTCGCAGAGGATTCCCAGATCACCATCAACGTTGGCGTTCAGGGGTTGACCATTGAAGGTTAGATGGCTGCCCTCGACCGTAACGGTTCCGAGCAGCGCCTGCGGCTGGACAACTCCCGACGCGGCGGTTCCCGAAAGCCTGCCCGCCAGATAGTCGCTGACAGGGACAACGATGCGCGGCGGATATTTCAACGACGGCGTGCCTGCGACATCGGCCGGTGCGACCGGGTGGCCACCCGCATCGATACCCGGCTGGTACTCGACTCCCGGCGGTTCGACATAGTTCACGAGGGTCTCGCACACGCCGGGGCCGATCTCGATCTCAGCCGCGTGGGCAGCCAACGGCAGGCTCAAGGCGATCAGTGCCAGCACGCGCAAGTCCATCGGGGGATCGTACCTCAAAAAGAAACCGCGCTAAACTGAATTAGCGCGGTCGAGTTTGGGAGGAATCGCCATAAGGCGCGGCCCATCTTGTGGGCACACCCCGTTGTGCGGCTGAACCTGCCCGAGCGCAAGCGCATAGGGTTGATGCGCCGCTCATCGTATCCCTGCGTGTTCTTGCAGCACCGGACGCGCTTCATTGACGTCCATTTGCCTAAATTTTAGACTTACTCGACCCGCGCGATATGAACATCGATCCAGGGCTTCTTGCCATAGGCGCTGCTGAAGTAGCGCCGTAATGTCAACCGGACCGCCTCGTGCAGTTCCCCATCGTTTTTCAGCGCCTGCAAGGGCAGCTGCGCCGCCGCCGTCTTGATCTGCTGAGCGGCCGTTTTCAGCGCCTTGGCTTCGGATTCCTGCGCCAGAACGCCAGGAGCGGAGATGGCGGGATCGAGCAGCATGCGCCCTTTGCGATCCAGTACCAGCGAGCACAAGACCGCGCCATCGAACGACAGCTTCTGCCGCGTACGCAGCGATGCGGCGTCGAGATCGATGATTCGTGTACCGTCGACTGCCAGCAACCCCGCGTCGACGCGATCAACAACTTCGACTGCCTCTTCGGTGATCCGGATCACCTGCCCGTTTTCGGGCAATAGGGTTCGCGGCACCTGGCATTCGCTGGCAATGCGCGCATGTTCCGCCAGTTGCGGGTATTCCCCATGCGTTGGAATGACAGCCTTTGGACGCAGCCACTGGTACAGGGTTGCCAGCTCGTCCTGCGCCGGATGACCCGAAACATGCACGAAAGCCTCGTCCGGCGTCACGATCTGGATGCCCGCTTTCGCCATGCGGCTTTGAACTGCGGTGATAGCCTTCTGGTTACCGGGAATGGCGCGAGCGGAATAGATCACCGTGTCGCCGCGCCGCAGCTTCACCTGGGGATGATCTCCCTCGGCCATGCGGCTGAGGGCCGAGCGTGGTTCGCCCTGGCTTCCCGTGCAAATCAAGAGCAGATGCCGGTCCGGAATCAGTCCCAGTTCATGTTCGGTCAGAAACGCGGGAACCCCGGACAGGTAACCGGCGTCGCGCGCGGCCTCCTCCGCCCGCCAAAGCGACCGGCCGATCAAGGCCGTTTGCCGGTCGTTTGCCGCCGCCGCCCGCTGGATCGTTGCCATGCGTGCCACGTTGGAAGAAAAACACGTCACGGCGATACGGCCGTTGAACTTGGCAAACTCACGCGTCAGGCTTTCCTCGAGATCGCCCTCCGAGCCGGAGCGTCCTGGCACCATCGAGTTGGTCGAGTCGCCTACGACCGCCATGATGCCCTCCTCGCCCAGTTCACGCAAGCGACTTTCATCGGTGACCGGCCCCAGCACAGGCTTGGGATCGAGCTTCCAGTCCCCGGTGTGAACAACCAAGCCGGCCGGCGTGCGGATCGCCAGAAGCGCGGGTTCGAGGGTAGAGTGCGTCATCGCGACCAGTTCGACGTCGAAAGGCGGCAGCGACAGCCGGTCGCCGGGGCGCACAATGTTCATGTGCGACAGGTCGGTGATGCCGCGTTCGATGAACCGGCTGGCGATCAGCGTCGAAGCGAACGGCGAGGCATAGATCGGACATCGCAGCCGCGGCCACAGATGCGAGATCGCGCCGATATGATCTTCATGCGCATGGGTAATCACCATGCCAACCAGATCGGCCTTCCGCCCTTCCAGGAATTTAGGATCGGGCAGGACGATATCGATGCCGGGACGGATGCCATCGCCGAATCCCATGCCGCAATCGACAATCAGCCACTTACCGCCAAAACCATAGGCATTGAGGTTCATGCCGAACTCGCCTGCCCCGCCGAGCGGCAGGAAATAAAGTTCCGAGTTATTCAGATCCAAGGATTTATCTCATTCCATTCGAGTAAGAACTAAGCGGCACTCTCGTACAGAAGGCTGCCGCTGCTTATTTCCGCGATACCGGAGTCGGTGCTAAGTCGAAGTGCGCCGTATCTGGACAAGCCAACAAAAATACCGCTTTTGCGCTCGGCGCCATCGTCGATGACAACCCGCGCGTCACGCCGCCAGGCTGCCTGCGTCCACTCGGACGCGATATGTTCGAAACCCTGCTTCGACCAGACGCCGCGTACCGATTGTAGCTGCCGCAGTACGGAACCGGCCAAGCTTTCCGGGTCGACGGCAATACCGCACTGGATTAATGACGTCGCAGGGTAACTCGTACCGGCAGGTGAAGAAGCAACATTAATGCCTACTCCCACGATGCTGAAGGCGATTTGGGCGGCTTCGATGTGATTTTCGATCAGTATGCCGCATAATTTAGCATCGTTGATCAAGACATCGTTTGGCCATTTCAACGCCAGCGTGCCTGCGGGATGCAAATCGTTGATCGCACGGTGCAGTGCGACGGCGGTGACGAACGCCAGCTCTCCGCTACGTTCGGCCGGCAAATTCGGGCGAACGACAATCGAAAGGTACAGATTCCCAGCAGGAGACACCCAGGTCCTGCCGTGCCGCCCGCGCCCTGCGGTCTGGCTGTGCGCCATAACCGCGAACTCTCCTTGCATTCCGGCCTCAACATGCCGAAGCGCCTCGCTGCTGGTGCTGTCTGTTTCCTGCAATACAACCAAGCCGGATGCCGGATCGCCCGTGATGTCGGCTAGGTTCAAGGAGAGGACGCCACCAGCGAGTTCGCAGCCTCTGCCGCGGGATCGGTCAGCATGGCCGGATAGATAAAGAACAGGGTGGTCGCCACGGCCGATGCCAGGATTACGCCGGAGCGCGACCATGAAACACGGTTATCGAACGCCACGGCCGGTTCATCGAAGTACATGATCTTGATAACACGCAGGTAATAATACGCCGTCAGCACGCTGGACAAGACGCCGATCACAGCCAGTGCATAGAAATGCGCGTTGATGGCCGCAAGGAACACATAGAATTTCCCAAGAAATCCGGCAAATGGCGGAATGCCCGCGAACGAAAACATGAAGATCAGCATCGCCAGCGCCAGCGAGGGCCGCGTCCGCGACAGGCCCGCAAGGTCGGAAATGGTCTCGACCTCCTTGCCGTTGCGGTTCATGGCCAGCAGAATGCCGAAGGCGCCCGCCGTCATCGCGACATAGGTCGCCATATAGATCACCACGCCGCGAACGCCCTCGTTCGTGCCGGTCGCCATGCCGACCAGTGCGAACCCGACATTGGCAATCGAGCTATACGCCATCAGCCGCTTGATGTTGGTTTGCGCAATCGCCCCCAACGACCCCACGACCATCGAAGCCACGGAGATGAACCAGACAATCTGAGACCAGAGTTCCGGTACGTGACCGAAGGCCTGATACAGAAACCGCGTGAACAGCGTCATCGCCGCGATCTTTGGCGCCAGGGCGAAGAACGCCGTGATCGAAGTCCGCGCGCCCTCGTAACCGTCGGGCGTCCACATGTGGAACGGCACGGCCGAGACCTTGAACGCCAGTCCCGTGGCGACGAACACAAGGCCGACCACCAGGCCGAGGGCCGGTTCGGCACCGGGCTTGATGATTCCGGCCAGGGTGGAGAACGACGTGGTGCCGGAGTACCCGTAGATCAGCGATATGCCGTATAACATCAGCCCCGACGACAGTGCGCCGAGGACGAAATATTTCAGCCCCGCTTCGGATGACCGGACAGAGTCGCGCCGGAAGGCCGCCAGAACGAAAAGAGCCAGGCTTTGCAGCTCAAAGCCAATATACAAGGTCAGCAGATCATTGGCCGAGATCATGATCAACATGCCCAGCACCGAAAATACGACCAGCGTGGGAAACTCGGGCCGGTTAAGTTCCTCGCGGCCGAGCGCCGACAGGCTGAGCAGCAATGACAGAATAGCGCCAACCAGCGTCATGTCCTTCATCACCACTGCGAAGTGATCGACGATGAACAGGCCGTTAAAGGCGTTGCCCCCCGCGACGCCGGCGCTCGAAACCAGGATAACGCCAACGGCCAATGCAACCGACGCCACCCACACGGCAGCCCGGGCAGCCTTGTTGCCCGCGAACGCACACACCATCAGTAGGACAAGACCTGATCCAGCAAGGAACAACTCGGGATAGATGAAGCCAAGGTCGGTCGAAATATCGGTCATTGCTGCTCAGCCGGTCGCATCTGGAGTACCTCGGTATGAGCCGTCCCGGCCCAGTTTGGCGAATAATCCGCAGGGGTCGGGGCCAGAGTAGGCCCGATTTGGGCCTGTTCCCCATCGCGGGCACCGTTCACGACATCGATCAGGAACACGATCGTGATAATCGACAGGCCAACACCGGTCATGTTGCATACGATGCGAAACCAGGAAACCTTCTGGCTTGAACGCTGCGGGCGGCGCTCGGTCATCGGGAAACCTCGGCCAGCTTGGCGGCGTCCATGGACGCGAGATGCCGGTTATAATCATCGACGACCCCAGCGACCGGCGCGTGTATCAGTGACAGAAAGCTCGACGGGTAGACGCCCATCCACAAGACCACGGCGACCATCGGTGCAAAGATCGCGATTTCGCGGGGGGTCAGATCAAACATTTCCTTCAACGGCAGCGTCTTGTTGACGGCGCCGAAGATTACGCGGCGATACA
>CALMVH010000021.1:5727-6030 GCA_937873165.1 uncultured Rhodospirillales bacterium | reverse complement strand
GGATGCGCGGGGCGCGGTGATCGGGGCGGTCGTCGAGCACGCGCTTGATGTGGCGCACCAGCGGCACGTGGTGTTCGAGATGCGTCGCGAACAGATGCTTGCGGTTTTCCGTGTCCATCTGGGCAAACGCTTTGCCCGACGCGTTCAGCACGATATCGCCCTGCGCCACGGTTGCGAAGCCCAGCAGGTCCAGCGTTTCGGCGATGGGCAGCAGTTCGTCGACTTCCATCGTCAATTCGCTGGCGAGTTCTGGCAGATCGGCGTGATGGGCATATTCCGGTTTGGCCAAGGCCTCGATCATGC
>CALMVH010000021.1:2328-5717 GCA_937873165.1 uncultured Rhodospirillales bacterium | reverse complement strand
GCCGGCCAGCGCGTTGGTGGAAACGTGGTGCAGCGGCTCGCCGATCGCGTTCGACTGCCCCTTGTTCAAGTTGTTGTGCGCGGGCTGAACCGGGCGCGCGGTCATCACATTGTAGATATAGTCCACGATCTCGCGGAACTCGGGGTCGAGGCGGTTACGGGGATGCGGCAGGGTCAGTGGAATTTCCATCGCGATCCGCCCGGGGTTGGAGGCAAAGATCATGACCCGGTCGCACATCAGCACGGCTTCCTCGATGTTGTGCGTCACCAGCAGCACCGACTCGGTTGGTAGCTTCTGTTCCTGCCATAAATCCAGGAAGTCGGTGCGCACCGTCTCCGCGGTCAATACGTCAAGGGCGGAGAACGGCTCGTCCATCAGCAGGATGGAAGGGTTGACGACCAGCGCCCGCGCAAATCCGACGCGCTGCCGCATGCCCCCTGACAGTTCACGGGGGTAAGCCGACTCGAACCCGTCAAGGCCGATCAAGTCGATGGCTTCCAGGGCGCGGCGGCTGATTTCCTTGGCCAGGTCCTTCTGGGCTTCCAACCCGACTTCGACGTTTTGTAGAACGGTCAGCCAGGGGAACAAGGCGAAGGTCTGGAACACCATCGACACGCCCACGTAAGGACCGTCGACCGGCTTGCTTCGGTAGAGGACCTTGCCGGTGGTCGGCGCCAGCAAGCCGGATATAATGCGCAGCAGGGTAGACTTGCCCGAACCGGATCGGCCCAGCAGCCCCACGATCTCGCGCGGACGCAAGGACAGGCTGGCGTGTTCGAGGATCAGGTGATGGTTTTCCCCCTTCACAAACTCGTGACGCACGTCGATGACATCGAGGATGGAGTCCATGAAAGTCGCTTTCAGGCCAGCTTGAAGCGGCGTTCGCTCCAGCGGTAAAGCGGACGCCAGAGCGCCCGGTTGAAGAGGATGACGTAGAGCGACATCACGGCAATGCCGAGCACGATGTGCCCGTAGTCCGCCTTGTCGGTCATGCTGGCGATGTAGGCGCCGATGCCGGTTGCCTGGATGTGCTGGTCGCCCCAGCTGACCGCCTCCGACACGATGGTGGCGTTCCAAGCGCCGCCGGTGGCCGTCAACGCGCCCGTGACGAAGTATGGCATGATACCCGGCAGGATGACCTTGCGCCACCACAGCCAGCCTTTGATTTCGAAGCTGCGCGCCGATTCCTGCAGGTCATTGGGAAATGCCATCGTGCCCGCGATGACGTTGAACAGGATGTACCATTGCGTGCCGAGAATGATCAGCGGGCTAAGCCAGATCTCGGGATCGAGGTGGAAGCGCAGAATACCCACAACGGCGACCGGGAACATTAAATTGGCGGGAAACGCCGCCATGAACTGCGCAACAGGTTGCATGAACTCGGCCAGCCGGGGACGCAGGCCGATATAAACCCCGATCGGCACCCAGATAACGGAAGCAACCGCAATCAGCACGGCAACGCGAACCAGGGTGTAGAACCCGTCGAGGGCCGCAGTGCCGATATCCGACAAGCTGACCGACTGTTCGAGGTAGTGCAGCAGGAAGTACCCCCCGGCAATGCCCGCGATGGCGACCAGCATGTACCAGGCGCCGTCAACCGTCTTCACAATGCCCGGACGTTCCGCCGCTCGCGTGAAGGACCGGGGCAGGGATGGCAGGCTCAGCTTCAACGACCGGCCGATAAGCCGGCCGAAAGCCGCCTTCGCCGTCATCATGTATCGCGACCGCTTCACCAGATCGCGCAGCCATGACCGGGGTACCCGTCCACCCGACACGGATGTATCGAAGCGGAACTTGTCCGACCATGAGACCAGCGGACGGAACAGCAACTGGTCGTACAGCAGGATCAGTATGGTCATGGCGAGGATGGTCCAGCCGACGGCACCCAGATCCCGCTGGTCGATGGCCTCCGACAGATAGGCCCCGATGCCCGGCAGGCGGAACTGCACGTCGCCGACCTTGACCGCCTCGGCTGCGACAATGAAGAACCAGCCGCCCGACATCGACATCATCATGTTCCAGATCAGCCCCGGCATGGCAAACGGCAGTTCCAGCCTGAGGAACCGCTGCCACCCGGTAAAGCGGAAGGCCCGCGCCACTTCGTCGAGGTCGGACGGCAGGGTGCGCAGCGACTGGTACAGGCTGAACGTCATGTTCCACGCCTGGCCGGTGAAGATCGCGAAGATGCAGGCCAGTTCCGGGCCGAGGACCTGGCCTGGAAACAGCGCGATGAAGAAGGCGACCGTGAAGGAAATGTAGCCAAGGATCGGAATCGACTGCAAAACGTCCAGCAAGGGCACCAGGATTACGCTTGCACGGCGGCTCTTGGCGGCAAGGCTTGCCACCACCAACGTGAACACCAGCGAGGCGGCCAAGGCGGCAAACATCCGCATGGTCGTGCGAAACGCATAAAACGGCAGAACCTTCGCATCCAGCGTTTGCGGCAGCGCGTCGAGCGCGGCCAAAGGCTGGTGGACCTGACGGAAAACCACCACCACCAGCAACAAGCCGCCGAACACCAGGAGAAAGGCAATGAAATCCCATACCGTGGGCAGGCGGTGCAGGGTCTGCCACTGCGGCTTGCGATCGAAACTGCGGGAAAGTGGCATCAGGTCTTGTAATGGCCCGGACGGCGTTTCTGCAAGAGCGCGCAGATTCCGCTTTGCCCGGTGGTCCCTATGCGATAACACGGCACTTTCCGGGCGGGCGTGGCGGAACTGGTAGACGCGCTGGATTTAGGTTCCAGTGACGAAAGTCGTGGGGGTTCAAGTCCCTTCGCCCGCACCATTCGCGTGTCGTACGCCGTTTTGAGGTCAGTCGAGAATGAACGTTACCGAAACCAGCAGCGAAGGCCTGAAGCACGAGTTCCTTGTCGTGATCGACAAGGCGGAGATCGAACGCCAGGTCACGGCGAAGCTGAACGAGATATCGAAACGGGTGAAGATCCCCGGCTTCCGTCCCGGCAAGATTCCGATGCCGTTGCTGAAGCAGCGCTACGGCACGTCCGTCATGGGCGAGGTGCTGGAGAAGACGGTTCAGGATACATCGGGCAAGGCCGTGGCCGACAAGGGCCTGCGCCCTGCCATGCAGCCGAAGATCGATATCAAGTCGTTCGAGGAGGACGGCGATCTGGAATATACACTGGCGGTCGAAGTGCTGCCGGAAATCGACGCGGTCGCCTTTGACGGTATCGCACTTGAAAAGCCGACCTACACCGTCGCGGACAGGGAAGTGGACGAGGCGATCGCAAAAATCGCCGAGCGTCACAAGTCCAGCGAACCGGTAAAGACCAAGCGGGCGGCAAAGATCGGCGACGTCCTGGTGATCGATTTTAAGGGATCGGTCGACGGCGAGTCCAAACCGGGCATGAACAGTGACGACTTCGAACT
>CALMVH010000021.1:0-2303 GCA_937873165.1 uncultured Rhodospirillales bacterium | reverse complement strand
GTCCTTTATCGACACCTTCGAGGACCAGTTGGTCGGCGCGAAGCCGGGCGAGCACAGGACGGTGACGGTTACCTTTCCGGAGAACTACGGGTCAACCGATCTGGCCGGTAGGGAAGCCGTGTTCGAGGTCGATGTAAAGGAGTTAAAGAAGTCTATTCCGGCACCGGTCGACGACGAGCTGGCGAAGAAGATGGGCCTGGAAAGCCTGGACAAGCTGAAGGAAACCGTCCGAACCCAACTGCAGACCGACTATGACGGTTATACCAAGCTGAAGGTCAAGCGGGCGCTTCTCGACGATCTGGCGGCGAAGCACAGCTTCCCCGTTCCGCAGGGCATGGTGGACATGGAGTTCGACGCCATCTGGAAGCGCGTCGAGGAAGAGATGAAGACCGCACGGTCGGAAGACGGCAAGTCCGGCGGCGAAGCGGGCGAAGGCGAGGCGAAGAAAGACGAACCGGCGCTGAAGGAGGAGTATCGCGGCATCGCGGAGCGCCGCGTGCGCCTTGGCCTTCTCTTGAACGAGATCGGACGCGGACAAAACCTGCAGGTTACGCAGGAAGAGGTGAACCGGGCCTTGTTTACCGAAGCCAGGAACTATCCAGGCCGCGAGAAGCAGGTTATCGAGTTTTACCGCAAGAACCCGCATGCACTGGAAAACCTGCGCGCCCCGCTGTACGAGGACAAGGTGGTGAGCTACATCCTCGGTCAAATCAAGTTGACGGAGAAGCCGGTCGGCAAGGATGAGCTGACCCGCATCGACGAAGACGACGATATTTAAGTGTTGGAGAAAGACATGAACCCGCTCGAAGTCTACATGAACAATCTCGTGCCGATGGTGGTCGAACAGACCAACCGTGGCGAGCGTTCGTACGATATCTATTCGCGTCTTTTAAAGGAGCGGATCATTTTCCTGATCGGTCCGGTGAACGACTCGGTTTCCAGCCTGATCTGCGCGCAGCTATTGTTCCTGGAGTCGGAGAATCCGACCAAGGAGATCGCGTTCTACATTAATTCGCCCGGGGGCGTGGTGACTTCGGGCCTAGCGATCTACGACACGATGCAATACATCCGGCCCGAAATCACGACCGTCTGCATTGGGCAGGCGGCCTCGATGGGGTCGCTGCTGCTGACTGCCGGCGCCGCGGGGCACCGCTTCTCGCTGCCCAACAGCCGCGTCATGGTGCACCAGCCTTCGGGCGGCGCGCAGGGCCAGGCTACGGATATCGAGATCCAGGCCAAGGAAATCCTGAAGCTGCGCCAGCGCCTGAACGAAATCTACGTCAAGCACACGGGCCAGCCGATCGAAGTGATCGAGCGGGCGCTGGAACGCGACAACTTCATGTCGGCCGAGGAAGCCAAGGCCTTCCACCTGATCGATGAAGTCGTGACGGAGCGTCCGAAACCGGCTGAATGATACTTGCTGACCGGTAATTATCGAAGCGCGGCTGTCCGTTCCCCCGGATAGCCGCGCTTTTGACTCCGGCCAATGCCATGCTTGATTCCCGTTCCGGGGGAACCACATAAGACCTTGAGATTGCGATAACCTCGCAGGGGGTCGATAGACGTGCTATAAGGCCGGATAGAACCGGAACGGCGACGAAGGAATGCTAGATGCTTCAGACTGATCAGGGTACGATTTATCCGGTGTTGCCGCTGCGGGATATTGTTGTATTCCCGCACATGATCGTGCCGCTGTTCGTAGGCCGCGAGAAATCGGTCAAGGCGCTGGAAGATGTGATGCGCGACGACAAGCAGATCCTGCTGGCGACGCAGAAAAACGCCAGCCAGGACGACCCTTCGACCGACGATATCTATCAGATCGGCACCATCGGCACGGTGCTCCAGCTATTGAAGCTGCCCGACGGTACCGTGAAGGTTTTGATCGAAGGTATGGGACGGGCCCACGTAACCCGGTTCGTCGACAATCCCGAGTTTTTCCAGGCGGAAGTCCGCAAGTTGACCGAAGAACCTGTGAAAAACCAGGAACTCGAGGCGTTGTCGCGGGCGGTAATCGCTCAGTTCGAGCAGTATATCAAGCTGAACAAGAAGATCGCACCGGAAGTTCTTGTTTCCATTAATCAAATCGATGATTTTGGTAAGCTTGCGGATACTGTTGCCTCCCACTTATCGCTGAAGATATCCGAAAAACAGCAACTGCTGGAAATCCAGCCGGTGAGCGAGCGGCTGGAGAAGGTCTATGGCTTCATGGAGGGCGAGATCGGCGTTCTCCAGGTGGAGAAGCGCATTCGCAACCGTGTCAAGCGCCAGATGGAGAAGACGCAACGCGAGTACTACCTCAACGA
>CALMVH010000020.1:323-3757 GCA_937873165.1 uncultured Rhodospirillales bacterium | reverse complement strand
CCGCCAATGCCGTGCAATGGCCGTTGAGCCGCGGCGACCATATTTTCCAGGCGCGGCGCCCCGGCGGCGAGGAAGCCTCGCGCACCGTTCGCGTGACCATCGACTGAACCCTGGGGCTTCTGCAGGTTCGTCGCCGACAGAAATCCACCTCGATTTTTTATGCTGCCCAGCCTCACTGTTATGGAACAGGAGGCCGGAATGCCGAGAAGTTCCTCATGCTGGGTGGCGGTGCTGGCAGCGCTTGTATTGGCTGCCCCTCACATTGCCCACGCCGACGACGCCCCGATTCCGGTCAAGGGGCCGAACGACGCGGTGCCGGCCACGACCACCCCGGCTGCGCCCGACAAGTCGGGCTATACGTTATTCGATGCCGTGCCCGACAGCGAACTGCGCCCGCTGGAAACGGACAGGCCGACGAAATCGAACTCGCCCTACACCGTGGACGCCGGTCACTTCCAATACGAGTCCGATATCGTAAACTCGACTTACGACCATTACAGCTACGGGCGCACCACGACCTCCGACACCTTGGTGGCCGACCCCACGCTGAAACTGGGACTGACCAAAAATACGGATCTGGAGGTCGCCCTCGCGCCCTTCAACTTCGTGCGCTCCACCAACCGTGCTGGTGGCGTCAAGACTGACGGCAACGGTTTCGGAGACATCTACACGCGCCTCAAGGTGAACCTGCTGGGCGACGATGGCGGCGATTACGCGGTCGCAATCGTTCCCTACGTGAAAGCCCCAACGGCGTCCCGCACCTTGGGTAACGGCCACTACGAGGGCGGAGCGTATGCGCCGGTATCGTTCGCCCTGCCCGGCGACGTGACCGGCCTTGTCATGACGGAAGTCGACGTGCTGGAGGATGCCGCCCTGACCGGCACGCACGAAAACTACCAAAACCTGATCAACTTCAGCCATGCCATCGGGAAGACCGAGAACAATCTGACCGGCTATGTCGAGTTCTACAGCGACGTCGACAACGATGCCGGCCTGCAGCCGTATTATACCGCCGACTTCGCGGTCGCGTGGCTTGTCTCGCCAAACTTCCAGCTCGACATCGGCACGAATGTGGGGCTGAACAAGGCCGCTCCGGATATTCAGGGCTATGTGGGCATCTCGCAGCGCTTCTGATAGGTTTCCGCCCCATGGCGGGTAGAGACAAGGAAAGGCAGCAACCTGGTGCGGCGTCGCTGCGGGACGACGCCAGCTACGCGCGCGGCGGCCGCCTGAAGATCTTCATCGGGGCCGCGCCCGGCGTCGGCAAGACCTATGAAATGCTGACATCTGCCCGCTCGCTATGCGCAAGCGGCGTCGATGTCGCGGCAGCCGTGATCGAAACGCATGGTCGGCAGGAAACGGAAGCGCTGCTGGACGGGATGGAAGTCATTCCCCGCAAGCGGATCGACTACCGCGGACAGTTCCTGACGGAAATGGACATCGACGGCGTTCTGGCGCGCCATCCGCAGGTCGTGCTGGTGGATGAGCTGGCGCATACCAACGCGCCGGGCAGCCGGCATGCCAAGCGCTGGATGGATGTCGAGGAACTGCTGGATGCCGGCATCGACGTTTATTCGACGCTGAACGTGCAGCACGTCGAAAGCCTGAACGACGATGTGGCGCGCATCACGCGTATCCGCATCCGCGAAACGGTGCCGGACAGCGTGCTGGACCGCGCGGACGAGATCGAACTGATCGACCTGACGCCCGATGTCCTGATCCAGCGCCTGAACGAGGGCAAGGTCTACGTAGCCGATCAGGCCAGCCGCGCGTTGACGCACTACTTCCAGCCCGGCAACCTGACGGCGCTTCGGGAACTGGCACTGCGGCGGACCGCCGAGCGCGTCGAGGACCAGGTGGCGCAGCACATGCGCACCAACGCCGTGCAGGGTCCGTGGGCCGCCAACGAACGCGTTCTGGTTTGCGTCAGCGACCACCCGAATGCCCGCGCGCTGGTCCGGTATACCCGCCGTGCCGCCGACCGCATGCATGCCAAATGGGCGGCGCTGTACATCGAGGGTCCGCGCCATGCGACCCTGAGCGAAGCGCAGAAAGACCGCATCGATGAGGCGCTGAGGTTGACCGAGCAACTGGGTGGCGAGGCGATCACCATCCCCGGGCGCGGCATCGCCGAGGAGATTACCAGCTACGCGCGTGGGTCTAACTTCACGCATCTGATCTTGGGAAAATCACAGCGTTCGCGCTGGTTCGAGTTCTGGCATGGCTCGGTGGTCGATGCGCTGGTGCGGAACGCCGGCGGGCTCAG
Organism: uncultured Rhodospirillales bacterium; assembly: GCA_937873165.1. Lineage (GTDB taxonomy): Bacteria > Pseudomonadota > Alphaproteobacteria > CALMVH01 > CALMVH01 > CALMVH01. The sequence continues at coordinate 1,491 of CALMVH010000020.1, read as the reverse complement.
CATCCACGTGGTGGCGCCTGAGGCCTTACAGAGGCTGGAGGCACCCGAAAAACCACGGCGTCCGTTCCTGCAGGCACCGGGACGCCAGCCTGTCCTCGATTGGAAAAACTATGTGGTCAGTCTTCTGATCCTGGGGTTGGCGACGGCAATCGGCGAAGGCCTGGTGCAACTGGTCGCCCTGCCTAACATTGCCTTGGTTTACCTAACCGCCGTGTTGTTGAGCGCCGTCTGGTATGGGCTGTGGCCTTCGTTGTTCACGTCTTTGGTATCGGCCTTGGCATATAATTTCTTCTTCCTGCCACCGCTCTATACCTTCACCGTGGCCGATCCCGCCAACATCCTGTCGCTGGTGTTCTTCTTTACAGTGGCCATCCTGGTCAGCAACCTGACTGCCCGGTATCGCGAGCAGGCCATCGCCATGCGCCAGCAGGCGCGCAGCACGGTGGAACTGTATGCTTTTTCGCGCAAGCTTGCGGGCGCGGGCAGGCTTGAGGACGTTATGGCTCTCACGGCCAGTCAGGCCGGATCGATGCTGAATCTGGTTACTGTCTTCCTGATGCCCGACCCCGGCAGCAACACCCTCCGCGTAACGGTGGCGTGTCCGGCCGAAAGCCACCCTGGCGAGCGCGACATGGCGGCGGCGCAGTGGTCCTTGCTGAATGGCCGGCCCGCTGGGCGAGGATCGGATACCCTGCCCGGCGGAGAATGGCTGTTCCTGCCAATCCGAACGCAGCGCGGCACCAACGCGGTGCTGGGAATGACCGCCGCCGAGAACAAGCCGGACGCCCCGCTGCTGAGCCCGCGCCAGCGGCGGCTGATAACGGCATTGCTCGACCAGGTCGCGGTCGCGGTGGAGCGCGTCTTGCTGGCCCGGGATATCGACGCGGCGCGGCTGTCGGCGGAAACCGAGCGGCTGCGCTCCGCCCTGCTCGCTTCCCTCAGCCACGACCTGCGCACGCCGCTGGCCTCCATCCTTGGTTCGATCACCTCGCTGCGCAGTTACGCGGCGCTCTACGACGACATCCAGCGCGACGACCTGCTGGGTACGGCGCAGGAGGAAACGGAGCGGCTGAACCGCTTTGTCGGCAATCTGCTGGATATGACGAAGCTGGAGTCGGGCGTCATCGTTCCCAGGTGCGAACCGCTGGATTTGTCCGAGGTCATCGGC
>CALMVH010000020.1:0-313 GCA_937873165.1 uncultured Rhodospirillales bacterium | reverse complement strand
GTGCTGCGCCGGGCCGAGACGCTGTTGCACGGCCATCGCGTGACGGTAGAGCTGCCGGCGAACCTGACGGAGGTACTGCTGGATCACACCCTGATCGAACAGGTGTTGTTCAATCTGGTGGATAACGCCGCCAAGTTCGCCCCGGCAGGTTCGGGCCTGCATATCGAGGTCAGCCATACAGAGATTGGCATCCAGATCGTGGTGTCGGACGAAGGACCGGGCATCGATCCGGCGGCGCTGGCGCACGTGTTCGACAAGTTCTACCGCGTGCAGGTCGGTGACAGGCGGCGGGCGGGAACGGGCCTGGGCCTGT
>CALMVH010000019.1 GCA_937873165.1 uncultured Rhodospirillales bacterium | reverse complement strand
GCCGGCCGACAGGGCGGCCGAAGCGCGATCGAGACGCTCCAGCGCCTTGGCCGAGACCTCGTCGACGGCCTGGAACTCATCCTTGATGACGCCCGTCGCATGCAGCAACCGCTCGGCCAGCGCCCCTGCTGTGTTGTCGGCGGTATGCTTGGCCGTTTCCAGCCCGCGCATCAATTCGCCCAGCCGGTTCACGGCGGTCGACACGGTGAAGTTGATCTCGCTCGCCTTGCGGTTCAGGCTGCCAAAGGCCTCGTCCACCTGTTCGGAGACACCTTGCATCTGGTTGCGCGTACGCTGCAGCGCCTCCCCGGTCATGCCCGATCCTTCGGCGGCGACGGCGCTTTGCGTCGATATCTCGTGACCGATGCTCGACAGGCTGGTGCGCGCCTGCTCGGCTGTCTCTGCCGCGCGCGCGGTCACTTCGTCGATCATCGACCCCACGCCCCGCAGGGCTGACTCCACGGACGCGACGCGGGTTAGCATCGCGGCCACGACCTCCCCCTCCTGGCGGATACGGTCTCCAACCAGGTTCAGCTCGCCCCGGGCTTTCTCCGCCGTCGCGGATACCTCGCCGGTCGATCCCGCCAAACGCTCTCCCGCTTCGTTCGCCGAGCGCACGATGTCGTCCAGACGGTCGCGCAAGGCATCCCCCGCCTGCGTCAGGCGGTCGGTAACCGCGCCCGCCTGTTCACTGGCAAGCCCGATGTCGGCAGCCGTTCCGCGTATTTCGGTGATTCCGGCCTGCAGCATGGTCATGGTGGCTTCCAGGCGCGCGCCGACATCGGCGGAGGACCCGACAACCTCGCTGCGAGCGCGTTCCAGGCCGTGCGTCAGCTCGCCCAGGCGGCTTAGCGACGACGACACAGCGAAATTGATCTCGCCGGCCTTGCGATCCAGGCCGGTTAATGTCGATTCCACGTTGGCCACGGCGGTTTCCATCTGCAGCCGCGCCTGATCCAGTACGCCGGTCGCCTCACTCGCGCGGACCGCCAGACGCGCGCCCTGGGACTCGATCTCGCGGCTGGTGGTATCGAACTCGCCCAAGATCCGGCGCGAGGCCTCCCCGGCCCGGTCGGTCACTTCGCTCATCAGCGTACTGGTCGCGCGCAGGATGGTGCCGATCTCGGATGCGCGGCCCACGGCATCGGATATCACGCCGCTGTGGCCGCGCAGCTCGATGCTGAGGGTTTCGGCGCGTTTCTGCAGGCGATCGGCCTCGGACATCAGGTCCGCCGACCCATTCACCGCCGCGGCGCGCAATCCTTCGAGCCTGGCCGACAGGCCGCCGGTCCGTTCACCAAGGGATTCAAGGTCGCGCGTCGCATCCTCCTGCTCCACGCGGGTGCGTGCCAGAGCGGTACCGATTTTCTCCAGGCCATCGGCAATCTGCCGCTCGGCTTCGCCCACGCTGGCGACCTGCTGGTCGAAACGGCCGGCGATCTGATCCAGCCGCAGAGTCGTGGCTTCCACCAATGCGTCGATCTCCTGCTTGTGGCGGGCCAGTTGCGAGACTCCGGTCAGCCCGTCGAGATCCTGGACGGTTAGCGGCAAGGCCGGTCCGGCAGGCAATGGTTCTGCCGCGGCGTTTGCGGCCCGAACCAGTTCGCGCTGGTATTCCATCAGGCGATCCGCCACCGCCGCCAGTTCCGCGACATCGGGAAAAACAACTGGGGGCACCGCGGCCGCTTGTCGTGACAAGTCGGCAAGGGATTCTACGAGCCCGCCTATGCTGGCCTCGCTGGTCCGCCCTGCCATTTCCAGCCGGTCGGCGGTTTCACGTACGGCTTCGCCGGCGCTCAGCGCGTTGGTCAACAGGCGGTCGCCCGAAGTTTCGAATTGCTGGAGCATCGACTCCAGGCGCGCCAGCGTTTCCTCGACGCGCGAGTCGTCTCTTCCCGGCTCCTCCAGTTGCATGGGAATCGGCGGCAGTGTTCTTGCCGTCGCCAGCGTGTTGCGCAAGCCTTGCGCTTCGCGCTTCAAGTCGTCCTGCGCGGCCTTCAGGCTCGCAAGGGCAGTCTGCGCCGCCTCGAACAGACCGAGATTGCCATCGAGTACCGGGTCCACCGGTTTGGTTTGGCTGACGATTGTCTGGTTCAGGATACGAACCTGGCGCCTGAACATGCCGGTTGTCGCGGCCAGCGTGCGATTGCGGTGCCAGTTGGCCAGCAAGATCCACAGGATGACGGGCACGGACGCGGTGCCTATCGCGCCAAAGCCCAGGCGATCGGGCGCAAGCGTCAACAAGGTGGGAACATCGGCCTTCGACAGGGCGTATGAAACGCAGACTGCCACCCACAGGCCGCTGGCTACAATGGCTACCAAGACCGCCAGATTGAACACGAGATCGCCGACGGAGGTCTTTCTTTTAGGTCGGGTAGCTGGTTCGATGGTCATGCAGGTCGGGTCCTTCTAAGCGCATAAGCATGATGAGCAAGTCAGGAGGTGCATGCAAGCACAACAAGTTGTGCTGGTGCCGCGACTCGGACGCTACCGACAGCGTCGCACGGGCCCAGGATGCGTGGCCGCGAACTCATCGATCGCGGCGGAAACCTCGCGAGCGGAGTCGAGCACGGCCGACTGCAGGGCCGGAACGCCTGCCTTGCAGAAAGCCGGCGTTCCTGCGCGAGACTCGGCCACTGCTTGCGCGTTCTGCATCTCGGTTTCCCTAAGGTGAGACGCATCCTCTCCGTCGCTGTAAAAGCGGTCGAGCCGTGCCTGATCGCTGCTTAAACGCCCAGCGTTGTTGGTGCTGAACGTTTGGTAATCCCTGAGGATCGGTTCGCCCGCCGCCAAATCTCCGCAGGTCAACGCCGCCGCGCGCAGCATCGCGTGATAGCGCAAGGCGGCATTTGCCTCATAGGCTTCGGCCGTGAAGCAGGGCGCTTCTGCCCGTGCGGCGCTCCCAAAGCCCGTTGCGAATATCATGATGACGGCTAGAGTTCGCGTCCTGATCATTCCTGAACCCTGAAGGAGCGACCGACCTATGACAAGCCCTGCCTTGCCGGACGATACGCTGCGCATCGGAATAGATCTGGGCGGCACGAAAATCGAAGCCGTGGCAATCGACCCGCAGGGAAACGTGCTGCTCCGTCCCCGGATCGCTACGCCCCGCGATAATTATGTCGCGACGCTGGACGCGATCGGGAGCTTGGTGCGACAGATCGAGGATCAGCTCGGAAAGACCGGCAGCGTCGGGATCGGCATTCCCGGGGCGCTTTCGCAGCATACCGGCCTGGTCATGAACGCCAACTCGGTGTGGCTGAACGGAAGGCCGCTGCATCGCGACCTCCAAGCGCGGCTGGACCGCCCGGTACGGATTGCGAACGACGCCAATTGTTTCACTGTCTCGGAAGCGGTGGACGGCGCCGGACAAGGCTGTGCCGCCGTGTTCGGCGTGATCCTCGGCACCGGCGTCGGCGGCGGCATCGCGCTGCACGGCTTGCCGCACACGGGGCGCAATGCGGGCGCGGGCGAATGGGGCCATACGCCCCTGCCCTGGCAAACCTCGGACGAGTACCCCGGACGCGTCTGCTACTGCGGACGGCGCGGCTGCATCGAGACGTTTTTATCCGGCCCGGCGGCATCGGACGAGTTTTTCGCGAAAACCGGGCAGCGGATCGCCATGTCCCAGATCGCATCCATGGCCAAGGAAGGAGACCGGGCGTGCGTCGAGTACTTCGCACTGTACGTGAACCGCCTCGCGCGGGCGCTGGCCGTCGTGATCGATGTCTTCGATCCCGATATCATCGTGCTGGGAGGCGGCGTGTCGAACAGCCCCGAACTACCAAACCGCGTCAGCCAGGTCCTGCCCGACTGGTGCTTCTGCGATGGAATCGATACGCCGGTTGTGCGCGCGGTGCATGGCGACTCAAGCGGCGTCCGGGGTGCCGCCTGGCTCTGGCCGGCGGTTGAACCCGCTTAGCTGCAGTTTACCCTTTACCAGACGCCATAATACGGTATGGTTTCCCTCGCGCGCCGGAATTTACTTCCTTACCAGTGCCGCGACAGTTCCCGTTACAAGCGTTCCGAATATCTCTCCAACGAGACAGAACCTTATGCAATCAGACCAGTGGCATCCATCCGATATCGAGAACGCTCACGCGAATGCCGCGGCAGGCGAAGCGGAACGTGCCCCGCAGCAGCGGCGTCGCCTGAGGGTTCCCAATTCTGGTGGCGAGGCGCCGGGATCCGAGTCACAAGCTGACCCGCAGCCTTCGTATCCCCCACAGCAGGCACCGCAGCAGCAGGCACAGCACCCGCAGGCACAGCCACAACCGCCATCCACACGTCGTCCGCCTATCCAGGGCGTCATGACGCTGGACCGTGATTCGTCATCCAGGCAGAACACTGCCGACATGGATCAGGCTGGACAATCGGCACAGCAGCCGGATGTGCGAAGCCGCTTGCGCGAGGCTGCCGACCGCTGCATCTCGTCTTACGATACCTGGGTCGGCGGGGATGATGGGGAAGATGGCCTTCGCAATGGCCTGCATGAATTACGGCGCGTTCTGGCCCGGATAGAGATCGAGCTGGCGGCGAACCATGCCGAGGAAAGCGCCCTGAAGCCGATCCCGATTCCGTTGCACCGCGCCCACAAGGGCGCGTATTGAGATCAGCCCGCGTTAAACCGGAGACGGTGTGACGTCCGGCCGGTTGTCCGGCCTGTGATTGAAGTGCTTGAGCATCACAATAGGGGCGCTTTCGCCAGCTGGGGCCTGTCCGGTCGGGTTCGCCCCCAGTCGGCGCTTTAATCCCATGCGCGCACCTGGACGCGGCGTCTTATCCTTTCCTCGATGCATAGCGGCCTCCGCCTTGTACGGTACCAAGGCTAGCATCAGGACGATGTAGGAACATTGAACGGATTACTCGGCAGCCTCTTCGATCTGGTGATTTCCCTTAACCAGCAGTTCATAATCGTCGCGCAACTGGCGCGTCACGTTACCAACCTTGAAACCATGTTCGCCGATCTGGCCCACGGCGGTGACCTCCGCAGCGGTTCCGGTCAGGAATATTTCCTCCGCCTGCATCAGTTCCTCAAGCATGAACCCCCGCTCGATGACTTCCACTCCTCTCATGGCCGCCAGCCCGATGATCGT
>CALMVH010000018.1 GCA_937873165.1 uncultured Rhodospirillales bacterium | reverse complement strand
AAATCGAGTTCGAGAACGGCGCCAAGGCCGCCGATTTATGGTTTGTCCAGTCCGGGCAGAATCTGCTGGTCGATGTACTGGGCACACCCGAACAGGTTTCAGTTCAGAACTGGTTCAGCAATCCAGCCGCTGAGGTGAATGAGTTTGTTTCCGCCGATAGTCTCAAGCTGGATACTCAGCTTGCGACTTTGGTGCAAGCCATGGCGACCTACTCCGGCGCTCACGTTACATTCAACCCGCAAGCCGCCGGTACAGTCATGCCGAGCGATACTGCCTTAAGGTCTGCAGTCAAGGCATCCTGGCACAGCTGACGGTCACTCCACCGTCACACTCTTTGCCAGGTTGCGTGGCTGGTCGACGTCCGTGCCTTTCAGCACCGCGACGTGATAGGCCAGCATCTGCACCGGCAGGGTATAGGCGATCGGCGCGATGAAGGATGGCATCTCCGGCATCTCGAGGGTCCAGGTGGCGCAATCCTTCAGGGCCTCGATCCCGGCAGCGTCGGAGATCAACAGGATCTTGCCGCCGCGCGCCGCGACTTCCTGCACGTTCGAAGCCGTCTTTTCGAAGAGATCGTCGTGGGGGGCCAGCACGATGATGGGCGTGTGCTCGTCCACCAGCGCGATGGGACCGTGCTTCATTTCGCCCGCCGCATAGCCTTCTGCGTGGATGTAACTGATTTCCTTGAGCTTCAGGGCGCCTTCGAGCGCGATCGGGAACATTGAACCCCGTCCCAGGTACAGGACATCCCGCGCCTGCATGATCTGCCTTGCCAGGGCGGCAATGGTTTCTTCCTGCTTCAGGATTGTATTGGCCAGCACAGGAAGGCTGCCGAGCATCGCCGCCATTTCGCGTTCCCGGGTGGAGTCGATCCTGCCGCGCGCATGCGCCAGGGCGATGGCGAAGCAGGCCAGCACTGTCAGCTGCGTCGTAAACGCCTTGGTCGAGGCAACCCCGATCTCGGGACCCGCATGCGTGTACATCACCGCGTCGGATTCGCGGGCGATGGTGCTTTCCGGCACGTTGATCACTGACAGGATATGCTGGTTCTCGCGGCGGGCGTAGCGCAAGGCTTCCAGCGTGTCAGCCGTTTCGCCGGACTGCGAGACGAACAGCGCGATACCGTTAACGGGCAGCGGCGCGGCGCGATACCGGAACTCGGAGGCGACATCCACCTCTACCGGCACGCGGGCTAGCTGCTCGATCCAGTACTTGGCAGTCAACGCCGCATAGGATGCCGTGCCGCACGCGACCATTGTGATGCGCGGCACCTGCGACAGGTCCATATCCAGCTTTGGCAGGGCAATCTCGCCCGTCGAGGGATGCAGAAAGGCGTGCATCGTGTCGCCGATCACGGTCGGCTGTTCGTGGATTTCCTTTTGCATGAAGTGGCGGTAGTCGCCCTTGCCGGTTATCAGGGCCGAGGCCTTGCTGAGGCGGACCTCGCGGTTCACCAGCCGGTTGTCGCTATCGCGAAAGATCGCCTGGTCGCGTGTCAGCTCGACCCAATCGCCTTCTTGCAGGTAGGCGACTTTTTGCGTAAACGGCGCGAGCGCGATCGCGTCGGACGCGAGATACATCGTATCGCCCCTGCCATAGCCCACCGCCAGAGGCGAACCGCGGCGCGCGCCGATCAGCGTCTCGTCCTCGCCTGCGAACATGATCGCCAGCGCAAACGCGCCTTTCAGCCGCCTGAACGCGGTAGAGGCGGCTTCGGTCGGGGACAAACCTTGCCGCCGGTACTTCGTGATCAGGTGCGCGATGGTTTCGGTATCGGTTTCGCTTTCGAACACGCAGCCTTCCGCTGTCAGCTCGTCGCGCAGGACCTTGTAGTTTTCGATAATGCCATTGTGCACAACCGCCACCAAGTCGGTCGCGTGCGGATGCGCGTTGGCGATGGAAGGGCCGCCATGCGTCGCCCAGCGCGTATGGCCGATGCCGATACCACCGGCCAAGGGGCTATGATCGAGCAAATTCGCCAGGTTTATCAGCTTGCCTTCCGCCCGGCGGCGCTCGATCCGGCCCTCGACCAGCGTTGCGACCCCGGCGCTGTCGTAGCCGCGGTATTCCAACCGGCGCAGTCCCTCGACCACGCTGCCCGCTACGTCGCCTGTTCCGATCACACCGATGATGCCGCACATGCCGTTTGTCCTGTGTCGAATGCTGAATGAACCCTGACGCCGCCGCGAAACACCACGCGATGACCGTCAACGGCGTAGCCTCCGCGGTATCAAAACTGAAATCACTCTTTGTTACCGATTACGACAGGCTTTCCTTCGCCCGGCGCTTGGCCGACCGGAAGGCCGCCGCCTTGCCGGGCATGGTGACCTGCCGCGCGCGCGACACTGCCAGGGCATCGGCGGGCACGTCCTGGGTAATGGTGCTGCCAGCGCCAGTCATTGATCCCTCGCCCAGGGTGACCGGCGCAACCAGGCTGCTGTTCGATCCGATGAAGCTGTTCGCCCCGATGGTGGTGCGGTGCTTGAAGTATCCGTCGTAATTGCACGTGATCGTGCCCGCGCCGACGTTGCTGCCGTGCCCTATGTCCGCGTCGCCGAGATAGGTCAGGTGGTTGGCCTTCGCCCCGTCACCCAGGCTGGTGTTCTTCAGTTCGACGAAGTTGCCGATATGCGACGCTTTTCCTACAATAGTGCCCGGCCGCAGCCGCGCGAACGGGCCGATCACCGCGCCTTCGGCTATCATAGCGCCTTCGATATGGCTGAAAGCTTTGATCGTCACGTCGTCGCCCAAGCTTACGCCGGGGCCGAACACCACATTAGGCTCGACCAGTATATCCCGCCCAAGCCTCGTATCGAGGCTGAAATAGGTGGTGGATGGATCAATCAGCGTCGCACCGTGCGCCATGGCCTGGTTTCGCAAGCGGTCTTGGGCGATGCGTTCGGCGGCGGCGAGTTCAGCGCGCGAGTTGACGCCCGAAGCTTCCATCTCGCCGACCTCCGCCACGCCGCACGTACGGCCGATCTCGCGCGCTTTCTGCACGATGTACGGCAGGTAGTACTCGCCCTGCGCGTTGGCATTATCCAACCTGTCGAGCAGTTGGAACAGCACGCGCCCATCGGCCACCAGCATGCCACCCCAAACCAGATCGACCGCCAGCTCTTCCGGCGTGGCATCCCTGGCCTCAACAATGCGTTCCAGGCCTTGTGGCCCCATGATCAGGCGGCCATAGGCCCGCAGGTCCGCCGGCCGCATGGCCAGCATCGCCACGGCGTGATCCGCGCCGCCTTCGGTCCGGGCCTTGATCAACCGCTGGATCGTAGCGCTGGTGAACAGGGGATGATCCCCGAACAGCACTGCGACGTCGCCCTCAAACCCCGCCAATGCCTCGCGCGCTGCCATGACGGCATGGCCAGTTCCCTTTTGCTGCTCCTGCACCACAGCCAAGTGCGGTTTGACATAGTCGCTGACCCGCGAAGCATCCGGGCTGACCACCACCACGATCTGGTCCGGTCCCAGCGGCTCGACCGCGCGTAGCACATGGCCCAGCATGGGGACGCCGGCAATCGGATGCAGGACTTTCGGCAGGTCGGACTGCATGCGGGTGCCCTTGCCGGCGGCAAGGACGATGCAGGCGAGCGGTGTTGGGGCAGGCATGAAATCCTTTGGCGTTCAAGGGAATTGCAAGTAGCTTACGCGTGCTGCGTCGGGCGGCGCAAGCAGCCGCTTCACACTACCACGATCAAGGATCTGCCATGGCCGAGCAAAGCGATGCCGCCCTCACCGCCGTTGAATTGTTCAAGGCCATCACGGTTGCGCTGGGTGAGAAGGTACCGCAGGACGAGGCGGGCATGCTGCAACTGTATGACCAGTGCCTGCAGCATGTCGGCTACAGCAACCTCAATCGGCAGAATGATTTCTCGCGCACCAGCAATACTAAGCGTGCGGCTTCGTCCGAAAGCTGACCGCTGAGTTTTCCCTTTCAGCCCTGCGCTTTGCGGACAAGGACTGTTTCATGAAAGACATCGCGCGTTTCATTGCGGGATTCGAGCGCTTCCAGACCCGCTACTTCCGCGAAGAACGCGGATTGTTCGACCAGCTGAGCCAAGGGCAACGCCCGCCTGCGCTGGTGATCTCGTGCTGTGATTCCCGGGTCGATCCGGCCATGCTGACGGGGGCTGATCCCGGCGACCTGTTCGTGGTGCGCAACGTGGGCAATTTAGTGCCGCCATACCGGCACGGAGCGGAAGCGCCCGGCATTCGCTCCGCCATCGAGTTCGCGGTCAAAAGCCTGGAAGTCGAACACATCATCATCCTGGGCCATTCGAGCTGCGGCGGCATCCGGGCGCTGATGGACGGCGAAGGCATTACACAAAACCATTATGAGTTCATCGGTCAATGGGTCGGGCTGGCGAAACGCGCACGGGACTGGGTCTTGCGCGAACTGCCCGACAAATCGCCGGCCCTGCAGGCGATCGCCTGCGAACAGGCATCGATCCTAGTTTCGCTCGACAACCTCCTGTCGTTTCCGTGGGTGCGCGAGCGCGTGGAAAACAACCTGATCACCTTGCACGGCTGGTACTTCGAAATCGATACCGGCGAAATGCTGGCCTACGATCCCGAGACGGCCAGCTTTCAGCCGCTTGTTCAAACTATGCCTTCTCCCGTCGGTTGATTGGGTTCGCAGGCTAACCCTCGCCGATGATCCCCAGCATGGCCGATGCGATGTAGCCGTCGTCTTTAAGGCGGCGGGCGATGTCGGCGCGGCTCAGCACGTCGCTGGCGATGATGATGCGGTCGAAGCCTTTGCGGAAAGCGGAAATCGCCCGCTGGCGATGCCGCTCGTCATTGAAGTCGATGTGACGCGGCGGCGGCGGTATTTCCGCCTGACGGGCGCGAGGCTCCGGCACCGGGGGTTCGGCATAGGCGGGCTCGTCATAGTCCTCCATTGAAGGATCGTGCGACTCCTGCCCTTCCGACTCCCGGAACTGCCGTTCCTGCTCCTCCAGCCACTCCAGGCGCTGCACGTCTTCCGGCGGTACGATAAAGGCTGCCAGCTTGCCCCGCCGGGTCAAGCGTATGCGGCGGCCGTTTTCGGCGCGGCGGATCATCTCCGCCAGCTTTTTCATCGCCTCCGCGTTGGAGGCGGGCGTATGCGGTGGACGATCAGCCATCACTTTGCATCACGGATGTGTAGAAACAGGTGCGGTGACCGGTATGACACGCCGCGCCTGTCTGATCCACCGTCAGCAGGATGGTGTCGCCATCGCAATCGATGTGGAGATCGATCAAGCGCTGCGTGTGACCCGACGTTTCGCCTTTGCGCCACAATGCCTGCCGCGACCGTGACCAGTAGCAGACCCGCCTGGTGGCAAGGGTTTCGCGAACGGAGTCGGCGTTCATCCAGGCCATCATCAGAACCTCGCCAGTGCCGTGTTGCTGGGCTATGGCCGGGATCAGGCCGGTTTCGTTGAACGAAAGGGCTGAAATCGTTTCGTCGGCGGTCACGGATGCACCCTTTCGGCAGAAATGCGGGTTAAAGCTTTTCTGATGACTAACACAATCTTATATGATGAAAGATATGAAACGGTTCTCAACTCCCCGGAGTTCATGAAACTCGCGGCTCAGGGCGCATTGCGTCGCTTGAGCAGTTTGATGGTCAAGAAAGGTACAGGCCCCAAGGCATGAAGAATTCCGCCCCCACCGATAGCAAGAACACGCTGTACTGCTCTTTCTGCGGCAAGAGCCAGCACGAAGTCCGCAAGCTGATCGCGGGTCCGACCGTGTTCATCTGCGATGAATGCGTCGAGCTGTGCATGGACATCATCCGTGAGGAAAGCAAGACCCAGCTCGTGAAGTCCGGCGAGGGCGTGCCGAGCCCCAAGGACATCAAGGCTGTCCTGGACGACTACGTAATCGGCCAGACGCAGGCAAAGCGCGTGCTGTCGGTTGCCGTCCACAATCACTACAAGCGCCTGGCGCACGGGCAGAAGAGCTCGGACGTCGAGCTGCAAAAGTCCAACATCCTGCTGATCGGCCCGACGGGATCGGGCAAGACGCTGCTGGCGCAGACGCTGGCGCGCATCCTGGACGTGCCGTTCACCATGGCCGACGCCACGACCCTGACCGAGGCCGGCTACGTGGGCGAGGATGTCGAGAACATCATCCTGAAGCTGCTGCAGGCCGCCGACTACAACGTGGAGCGGGCGCAGCGCGGCATCGTGTACATCGACGAGGTGGACAAGATCAGCCGCAAGTCGGACAACCCTTCGATCACCCGCGACGTGTCGGGCGAGGGCGTGCAGCAGGCGCTGCTGAAGATCATGGAAGGCACGGTCGCATCGGTGCCACCGCAGGGCGGCCGCAAGCACCCGCAGCAGGAGTTCCTGCAGGTCGACACGACCAACATCCTGTTCGTGTGCGGCGGGGCGTTTGCAGGTCTTGAAAAGATTATCTCCGGCCGTCACCGTGGCACCTCCATCGGCTTCGGCGCCGATGTGCGTGGACCCGAGGAACGCCGTACGGGCGAGCTGTTGCGCGACGTACAGCCCGAGGACCTGCTGAAGTTCGGCCTGATCCCCGAGTTTGTCGGCCGCCTGCCTGTGCTGGCGACGCTGGACGACCTGGACGAGACGGCCCTGCTGGAAATCCTGTGCACGCCGAAGAACGCGCTGGTGAAGCAGTACCAGCGGCTGTTCGAGATGGAAAACGTCAAGCTGACCTTCAACGACGAGGCCCTGCGAGTGGTGGCGAAAAAGGCCATCGAACGCAAGACCGGCGCGCGTGGACTACGGTCCATCATGGAAGGCATCCTGCTGGAGCCGATGTTCGACATGCCCGGTGAAACCGACATCACGGAAGTCGTGATCAACAAGGAAGCCGCCGAAAAACGCGCCGAGCCGCTGTACGTGCACAGCAAGAAGGAACCCGAGGAGACGGCAGCGGGGGCTTAAGCCTCCGCTTTCTGCGCTCGCGGGTTGCAGGCAGAGAGAGAGGCAGGCAGATGTCTGCCTCTCTTCGCCTCCACACACAGGCAGGAAGCGAAATCAGCTCACCTAAGCAACGTCCGCTTTCGCGCCCCTGATCTTGATGCGTTGTTCGAGAATGCTTTCTAGGTGCCGTATAGGAATATCTGGTACCGTTCGGCGCGTGCGTTCGAACATCGGACTTGCGGACGGCTTTTGCGCTACCAGCAGGTGTCCGTCACTGGCCTCATCGATTTCGGCAAGCCGCTCGCGGACATTCGCCAGCGGGGACAATTCCGAGCTGTAGTCATCCAGACTAGTCTCACGCGGGCTTCCGCGGCAGGTTCAGGGCTTCGGTCTTCTCACTCGACCCCGGCGAAATAATGCTGTTCAGGAAAGCGATCGTTTCCTCCTGGAACTGCTCCCGCTTTTCCAGATGCGGCCAATGTCCGACATTCGGCATCACGACGGTCTTCAGCGGCAGGCTGTAACCCTCCTGCGCGCGGCGGAACATCTCGCGGCGGGTCCTGGGCTCGTCGTAGCCGTAGAAGATCAACCCGGGAACCGACAGCGGCTGCTTGAACTGTGCCTTGTCGCCCTTCGTCATCGGGGCGGTGTAGTACTCTATGGCGGCGCGCGCCCGGCCTTTCGGAGCCAGCGATGTCTTGACGGCGGCGAGATGGGGCTTGGATGGCTTGAAATGCGGCGCCCATGTCTTGTACAGGTGATCGACCTGCCGAAAGTTGCGCCGCCGTACCAGCCAAGCCGACAGGCCGTGCAGGCGCAGGTACAGATGATGCGGACGCGCCAGCGTCTCGCGGAGACCTTGGTTATAGACCGCGATCGGCGGCAGGCCCTCGGTTACCAATCCTGCGATGCGGTCCGGCGCGATCGTGGCGGCGGCATAGGCGGCGAACGCCCCCCAATCGTGGCCAACGATGAAGGCGCGCTCCACCTTCAGCACATCCATCAACCCCAGCACGTCGCCTGCCAGCCGCCGTACACTGTACTTTCCGTCGGGTGCCGGTGAAGACGGAGGATACCCCCGCATGTTGACCGTCACCGCGCGGTACCCGTTCGCCACCAGGGCATCCACCATTCCGTCCCAGGTAGACGCCGTGTCGGGGAAACCGTGCAACAGGATCACCAGCCTGCCTTTGCCCCGATCGGCATAAGCAAGGCGGATGCCGTTCACATCGGCGAAGCGCGGCGCGATCGGGTGAGGCATCGAAGCTTACTCCCCGTAACTCACCAGGGCATGAACCGGCACGTCGATGCCTTGGCGGCCATTCAGGAAAGACAATTCGATGATGCAGGCGGCGGCGACCACGTCCGCCTCTACCTTGCGCAGCAAGGCGATGGCCGCCATCAGCGTGCCGCCCGTCGCCAGCAGGTCGTCCAGGATCACCACGCGCTGGCCGGGCTGGACGGCATCCGATTGAATTTCGACGGTGTCGCTGCCGTATTCGAGATCGTAGCTGTGCGTGATCACCTCGCCCGGCAGCTTGCCCTGCTTGCGCACCATGATGAAGCCCAAGCCGAGTTCCAGCGCCAGGGGCGCGGCCAGCAGGAAGCCGCGCGACTGGATGCCGGCCAGCACATGGGGCTGGTACGGGCGGATGGCCATGGCGACGCGATCCACCGTTTCCCGCCACGCGGCCGCGTTGGCGAGAAGAGTCGAAATATCGTAGAACAGGATACCGGGTTTCGGAAAATCGCGCACGCCGCGAATATGCTGCTTCAGATCGATGTCCATGACGGCTGCTTTTGTGTTGTGTAGGAAAACCCGGGGCGGTGCACTGTAGACAACCGGGCCCCATCGGAAAAGCTCAACTGTGAACGGCGACGGCAACTTCATCGAAATCAGGCACCGGGGCGACGGTGCGGTGGTCGCGGTGCGCGGGCGCTTCGATTGGCAGGCCGCGGAAGGATCACGCGACCTGCTGAGCCACCCGCCCCAGGTCCAAGCCATCGATATGGCCGAGGCGACCGAGATCGACACAGTCGGCGCGCTGTTCCTGACGCGCCTCGCCGCGGTTCTGGGGCCG
>CALMVH010000017.1:5182-7026 GCA_937873165.1 uncultured Rhodospirillales bacterium | reverse complement strand
GGAAAAAAACGGCTTGAAGGCGGCCTCCTCCTCGGGCACGGCGGACAGGATACCGATCGGACGGTCGATATCGTCGGCGGGGTTCGGTTCGTCTTCCGGCAGGTCGATATCGGTCACGCGGCTTCCCTTCAGGCAGGTCTTACCCATATAGCGGGCATGGAATTAATTCAAATTATCTAAAAATGTCCTTACCTGCGAACTTTACTGCGTGGTTCGAGCATAATGGCTGGAGCCCGCACCCGCACCAGCTTGAAATGCTGGAAGCGGCGGAGGCTGGATTATCCGCGCTGCTGATCGCGCCGACCGGCGGCGGCAAGACGCTGGCGGGGTTCCTGCCCTCGCTGGTCGAGCTGTCGGAACGGCCGCGCGCGGGGTTGCACACGTTGTATATCTCGCCCCTGAAGGCACTGGCCGTCGACATCCACCGCAACCTTGAACGGCCTTTGGCCGAAATGCGGCTGCCGATCGCCGCGGAAACGCGCACGGGGGACACGCCCGAGGCGAAGCGCCAGCGTCAGCGCAAGCACCCGCCGAATATCCTGATGATCACGCCGGAAAGCCTGTCGCTGATGATCACCCACGCCGAGGCGAACGAGATCTTCGGCGGCTTGTCGGCAATCATCATCGACGAGCTTCACGCGCTGATCGGCACGAAACGTGGCGACCTTCTGGCGCTGGCGCTGGCGCGGCTGTCGAAGTTCGCGCCGAATGCCCGCCGCATAGGCCTGTCCGCCACGGTGGCCGACCCTGCCCCGCTGCGCGCCTACCTGTCGAGATCCGCCCTCCCGGACGATCCGGCGGTGACCACGGTGATCGGCCCGCCGGGACCAAAGCCCGAGATCGAGGTGCACGTCACCAAGGGCCGCATGCCGTGGATGGGCCGCATGGCGACGCATGCCATCGAGGAAGCCTACGACAGCATCCGCGCCGCGAAGATGGCGATCATCTTCGTGAATACGCGGGCGCAGGCCGAGCTGGTGTTCCAGGAACTGTGGCGCGTCAACGCCGACAACCTTGCCATCGGCCTGCATCACGGCAGCCTGGCGCCCGAGCAGCGGCGCAAGGTCGAGGCCGCCATGTCGGACGGTACGCTGAAGGCGGTGGTCGCCACCTCTTCCCTCGATCTCGGCATCGACTGGGGCGATGTCGACCTGGTGCTGCAGGTCGGCGCGCCCAAGGGCGCCTCGCGCCTGATGCAGCGCATCGGCCGCGCCAATCACCGTCTGTACGAGCCCAGCCGCGCCCTGCTGGTGCCCGGAAACCGCTTCGAATACTTCGAATGCCAGGCCGCCATCGACGCCATCAACGATGGCACGCTGGACGGCACCGACATTCACCCGGGCGGCCTCGACGTGCTGGCGCAGCACGTTCTGGGCGTCGCCTGCCACGCGCCTTTCGAAGTGGATGACCTGTACGCCGAGACCCTGACCGCCAGCCCGTACGCCGCCCTGCCCCGCCGCGACTTCGACGATGTGGTGCGCTTCGTCGCGACTGGCGGCTATGCGCTTGGCAACTATGAACGCTTTCGCCGCCTGACGCTGACGGAAGACGGCTTGTACGAACTGTCCGACCCACGCCTTGCCCGCCAGTACCGCATGAACATGGGCACCATCGTGCAGACCGCGACACTGAAGGTGCGCTTTGCCCGGGGCGGTACGCTGGGCGAGATCGAGGAGTACTTCGTGCAGGGGCTGGTGCCGGGCGATACCTTCATGTTCGCGGGGCAGTTGCTGAAGTTTGTCGGCGTGCGCGACACCACGGTGGTGGTGGCGCCCGGGGGCACCGGCGATCCAAAAGTGCCGGCCTATGCGGGCGGCCGCATGCCGCTGACCACCGAACTGGCC
>CALMVH010000017.1:0-5172 GCA_937873165.1 uncultured Rhodospirillales bacterium | reverse complement strand
GACAGCACGCAGTGGCACAGCCTGCCTGCCGACGTTCAGGAATGGCTGCGCCTGCAGGAATGGCGGTCCGAACTGCCCAGCCGCGACGGGCTGCTGGTCGAAAGCTTTCCGCGCGAGGACCGGCAGTACCTTGTCGCGTACTGCTTTGAAGGCCGCAACGCCCATCAAACTTTAGGTATGCTGCTGACAAGGCGCATGGAACGCGCCGGGCTGAAGCCGCTGGGCTTCGTCGCCACCGACTACGTGGTGTCGGTCTGGAGCCTGCGCCCCGCGCAGGATATTGACGCGCTGTTCGACCAGGACATGCTGGGCGACGATCTGGAGGACTGGATGGCGGAGTCCAGCCTGCTGAAGCGCACGTTCCGCAACGTCGCGGTGATCGCGGGCCTGATCGAGCGCAACCACCCCGGCATGGAGCGAAAGTCCGGGCGGCAGGTCACCATAAACTCCGACCTGATCTACGACGTGCTGCGCCAGCACGAGCCCGATCATATCCTGCTGCGCGCAACACGGCAGGACGCCGCGCGTGGCCTGACCGACATTCGCCGCGTATCCGACATGCTGGCCCGCGTGAAAGGCCGTATCACGCACCGGGTGCTGGACCGCGTCTCGCCCTTGGCCGTACCCATCCTGCTGACCATCGGCCGCGAACCCGTCTACGGCAGCCGCGCCGACGACCTGCTGGAAGCCGCGGAGCAGGAACTGGTGAACGAGGCGCTTGGAGGATAATGCGACAGCCATCGCCAGGTGGATTTCTCATGCGGAAGGCCTTATGAACATGTGGGTGAAACCTGTTTTGACGGTACTGTCGCTCTGTCTCCTCTGCGGCTGTTCGACCGGCACGAAGATCAGCCAGGCCGATCTTGACGCGTTCAGGCCTGGACAAACGCGCGAGGCTGACGTGATCGCGAAACTCGGTCCGCCGACCAGCCGCACGGATACGATCGGCGGGGAATCGGTACTGTCGTATCATTATGCCCGCTCGTCCGACGGCGTGAAAAGCGCGATCCCTGCCGCCGGCGCCCTGGCGGGTGGCATAGCGGGCAGCCTTGCCGGCCTGCTCGGCGGCGTGGCGGGTTCGATGGCAGGCGACCCCGCAGCACAGACGCAGGATGTGGCCCTGACGTTCCAGGCGGACGGTACGCTGAAGTCGATTACGCGCACGTCCAGCTAGACCCGGTCCGCAAACGTCGCTTTCGCGAGGCGCGAGTTGTTCCTATAAAAGCTGCATGCTGCAGAAACTTCTAAACCGCGCGGCGACGCAAACCAACTACGGATATCTCCTGCGTACCTGCTGACGGCTTGGCGAGCAGCGGCGTTTGTCGCTGATGTATGTCCTTTGCTTCAGCAACATCGGTTCGGCATTGGCGCTCCCCTACCTCCAAGGCAGGTTTATTGGCGCCTTTGCCGAGGGCGGCTCCGACATGATGCGCCACCTGTACAGCTGGCTGGGCGGTATATTTCTCGCATC
Organism: uncultured Rhodospirillales bacterium; assembly: GCA_937873165.1. GTDB lineage: Bacteria > Pseudomonadota > Alphaproteobacteria > CALMVH01 > CALMVH01 > CALMVH01. The sequence continues at coordinate 3,701 of CALMVH010000017.1, read as the reverse complement.
CACGATCTCGGAGTCGTTCTCGCGCAAGGCAACCATCGTGGAGGCCGAGTTCGCCTTTGCCGTGCGTCACAAATACCTAGCCGAACTATACGGCAAGGCTGTCGGCCTGCCGTGGCAGTGGCATCAGGTTCATCACAGCGCGAATGTCAGCAGCCGCATATCCGAAGCGGTCGAGGCGCTTTATAGCTTTGGCTATAACCAAGCGTGGTTTTTGCAAACCTTCATCAGGCTGGTGGGGGGACTAACCGCGCTGGCCATCCTGTCACCGTCGATCGGCCTGGTGGTGATCATCTGGATACCGCTTGTCATATGGCGGTTCCGCAGAATTGATATCCGACTGGGCGACATCCGCACCGAGTGGAGCAAGGCGGATCGTCATGTCGCGACCGCGCTAGCCGACTACCTCGGCAACATCGGCACGCTCCTCAGCCTGCGCCTCCAGAAGGCGACAAAGGGCGAACTGTCCGACCGGCTTACGGCAGTGCGCGCCATTTCAGCGCGCAGCAATCGTCTTTCGGCCAATAAACAGTTCCTGCTCAACTTCACGCAAAGCGGCTTCGGGATCGCGGTCATCCTGCTGTACGTCGTGCTGAACCGTCATGTGGCGAGGAGCGTGCTGGTCGCAAGCGCCGTGGCGTTGCAGGGATATCTGGGATCGGTCGAGAACAGCATCCACAGCCTGGGCTGGATGCAGCAATCGCTCCTGCGCTGGAAAGTGCAGCTGGCAGGCAGTGAGGAAATCGAGCAAGCAGCGGCGGTCAATGAAACTAGCCAGGGGAGCAAAGACACCAACGGTTCCAACTGGCGGGATGTCGAGATCACTGGCCTCACCTTTCGCTACGAAGATCAGGCACATCGCACCCACCACCTCGACGAGGTATCGCTGCGGCTTCAGCGTGGCAGGCGTATCGCGCTGGTCGGGCCCAGCGGCTCGGGCAAAGGCACTCTGCTTCGCTTGATGCGCGGCCTGCACAAGCCGGCATCCGGACTGCTCACAATCGATGCCAAGAATTCCGATTTTGCAGTCCTGTCCGGCATGTCGACTCTCGTTCTCCAGGACGCCGAGATTTTCGAAAATACGTTGCGCTACAACATTACCTTCGGCATTGCCGCCGACGAGGCGGAACTGGCCCGTGCCGCCGATATCGCCTGCCTGGCCCCTGTGCTGGCGGGGCTTGAGAAAGGCCTCGACACCGACATCCGCGAGCGCGGCGTGGATCTGTCGGGCGGGCAGAAGCAGCGCCTCGCCCTGGCGCGTGGCCTCTACACCGGACGCGAGAGCTCGCTGCTGCTCCTCGACGAGCCGACCAGCAGCCTGGATACGGTAACCGAGCCCATGATTTTTGACCGCCTGTTCGCGGCAAGGCCGGACGCCTGCATCGTGGCATCCTTGCACCGCCTGCACCTGCTGGACAGGTTCGATCACATTTATGTCATGGAAAATGGTCAGGTTGTCGAGGAAGGCACATTTGCAGACCTGCTGGCCCGCCAAGGCGTGCTGTTTACCCTATGGCAGGCGCAGAAGCGGGAAGAAAGCGGGAACGCACCGTTGCCGGAAGGCTGACGCGGCGATAGGTTAGCCGCGATGCACCACGTCGCACCTTTCGAATTCGCCGGCCATTCGTTGCAAGGCGACGCCGCCGGAAGCCTTTACTGGCCCGCGCGCCGCACGCTGATTGTGTCCGACCTGCATTTCGAAAAAGGCTCGGCCATGGCGCAAAGGCGCCATCGGCACGTGCCGCCCTATGATACGCGCGCCACGCTGGCCGCGCTCGGCATGTTGATCGAGCGCTACGAGCCCGCGCAGGTGATCTGCCTTGGCGACAGTTTCCACGATCTTGGCGCTTTCGCCCGCATGGACGAGGGCGATTGCGCCACCCTGGCCTCGTTTGCCTGCGGGCGGGACTGGGTCTGGATCACCGGCAATCACGACCCCCTGCCGAACGGCTGCTTCGGTGGCCGCGTGGAGGACGTGCTGACGCTGGACGGCATCACGTTCCGCCATCAGGCGGAAAGTGAGTCCGGCTTTGAAGTGTCGGGCCATTACCATCCTAAGGCCTCCATCGTGGTGGCGAACAGCCGGGTCAGCGGGCGCTGCTTCGTGGTGGACGACACGCGGCTGATCATGCCGGCCTTTGGCGCTTTCACCGGCGGGCTGAACGTGCTCGATCCCGCGATCCGGGGCTGGTTGTCGGAAGATTTCAGCGTCGTCCTGATCGGACGCGAGCGGGTGGTACGCATGCCCTCGCGAAGGCTGGTCGCGTGAGCGGCGTATCGCTTGTCTGGTTCCGGCAGGATCTGCGGCTGTCGGACAATCCCGCCCTGACCGAGGCGGCGGCGCGCGGCAACCCAATTGCGGCCGTTTTCATCCTGGACGACCAGACACCCGGAGAGTGGAAACAGGGCGGCGCCAGCCGATGGTGGCTGCATTTCAGCCTGGACAGCCTCGCCCGCGACCTCGACCAACACGGCCTTCGATTGATCCTGCGGCGCGGTCCGGCCCAGGATATCATCCCATCGCTGGCGAACGCATTGCAGGCAGACGCCATCTTCTGGAACCGGTGCTACGATCCTGCGATCGTCGCGCGTGATACGGCATTGAAGGAACGGTTGAAGGCCGATGGGCGGGAGGTCCACACCTTCAACGCCTTACTGCTGCACGAGCCGGACCGGCTGAAAACAGGCGCGGGCACGCCGTTCAAGGTGTTCACACCGTTCTACCGGGCGTTGAAAGCCCAGGGCATCGCCGATCCCCTGACTGTGCCGCCGGGGTTGGCGGGCGCTCCTCCCCAAGCCTCCGACGCGTTGGCGGCGTGGAAACTGCTGCCGACCAAACCTGACTGGGCCGGCGGTCTGCGGGCGAACTGGATTCCGGGCGAGACCGAGGCCCGCAAACGTTATAACCATTTCGTCGACGTTTGCCTGAAGGGCTATGCGATCAACCGCAACCTGCCCGACGGCGATACCACCAGCCGGCTGTCGCCGCGCCTGCACCACGGAGAACTGTCGCCCCGCCAGCTTTGGCACGCCGTGCGGAACGAGCAAGCGCAATCCGGCGAACAGGCGGACACCGACAAGTTCCTGAGCGAACTCGCTTGGCGGGAGTTTGCCTATTACAATCTATATCATTTCCCATCCCTGCCCGAGCAGCCGATGGACGCGCGATACCGCGACTTTCCGTACCTCACCGACGACAGCCGCTTAAAGGCGTGGCAGCGCGGGCGTACCGGCTATCCTGTTATCGATGCGGCGATGCGCCAGCTTTGGCAGATCGGCTGGATGCACAACCGTATGCGGCTCGCCACCTCGTCTTTCCTCGTCAAGCATCTCGGGATTTCGTGGCACACCGGCACGCGCTGGTTCTGGGATACCTTGATCGATGCGGATCTCGCCAACAATGCGCTGGGATGGCAGTGGATCGCGGGTTGCGGGCCAGACGCAGCCCCGTATTTCCGGATATTCAACCCCATTATCCAGGGCCAAAAGTTCGATCCCGACGGCGGCTACGTGCGGGAATACGTGCCCGAACTGGCGCGGCTGCCGAAACAGCATATCCATACGCCCTGGCTGGCGCCTGCCGGGGTGCTGAAAGCGGCGGGCGTCACGCTGGGCGAAACGTATCCCTACCCTGTCGTCGATCACGCCGCCGCCCGTGCCGCGGCGTTGGCGCGCAGCCGCCGCCGCGAGGCCCAGGCGTGAGC
>CALMVH010000016.1 GCA_937873165.1 uncultured Rhodospirillales bacterium | reverse complement strand
GAGCAAGGGAGGGTTGGGGAACGATATGTCGTTGTTTCTAAACACATCCCTTTTCCTGAACACCCATATCAACAAGATCGACGGCAAGGGACGAATTTCGTTTCCCGCTTCGTTCAGGACCGCGCTCGCCACGCGAAACTCCGCAGGGGTTGTGCTTTTCCAGTCCCTGACGCACCCTGCAATCGAGGGTTGGCCTGCTGAACGGGTCCAAGCCTTAAGCGAGAGCCTCGACACGCTTGATGTGTTTTCGCAAGACCGGTCGAACCTTGCGATCTCGATCTTCGGATCGGCGCAGGATCTTGCCATCGACAAGGAAGGTCGGTGCAGCCTGCCAAAGTCGCTGGCGGACTTCGCGAACATCACGACGGATGCAGCCTTCATCGGCCAGGGCGAAACATTCCAGGTCTGGGAACCCGCCGCCCTGGAAGCCCATACCGCAAAAGCACGCGAGGCGGTCAAGACAGGGGGCGCGGGATTATCGCTCCTGCGCCGCGCCCCGGCAGGCCAGGCATGACCGATCCTCGCCACACCCCCGTCCTGCTGGCCGAGGTGATCGAGGCGCTGGCACCCGCCGAAGGCCTTCGGTATGTCGATGCAACGTTCGGCGCAGGCGGCTATACCGCGGCGATCCTGAACGCCGCCCATTGCCATGTCACCGCGATAGACCGCGATCCCGACGCCATCGCGGAAGGGGCTGCGCTGGTATCCGCCCGTACCGGCCGCTTGACGCTGGTGCAGGGCCGCTTCGGCGAGATCGAGACCCTTGTTCCGCAAGCCGTCGATGGATTTGCCTTCGATCTAGGCGTTTCCTCCATGCAGCTCGACCGGGCGGAGCGGGGCTTTTCCTTCCGCTTCGAGGGTCCGCTCGACATGCGCATGGGCCGCTCGGGCCGCAGCGCCGCCGACCTCGTGAATACGGCCGAGGAAAGCGAACTGGCGGACATCATCTACCTCTATGGCGAGGATCGCCTGTCGCGCCGCATCGCGCGCGAGATCGTGCGGGTTCGCGGGGAAACGCCGTTCGAGACCACCAGCCAGCTGGCGGCCGCCATTCGCCGCGTGGTGCCGTCGGGCAAGCACGAGATCGATCCCGCGACGCGCACCTTTCAGGCATTGCGCATCGTGGTGAACGAGGAAATGGACGAGCTGAACCGGGGGCTTGCCGCCGCCGAAAAACGCCTGAAGCCCGGCGGCCGCCTGGTGGTCGTGACGTTCCATTCGCTGGAAGACCGCGTGGTGAAGGCGTTTCTCAAAACGCGCACCGGCCAGGCATCCGCGCCTTCGCGCTACCAGCCCGCGCATGCCGCCGAAGCCGCGCCCTCGTTTCGGCTGATCGGCCGCAAGCACATCGACCCGTCAGAGGCCGAGATCAAGACGAACCCGCGCGCCCGGTCCGCCCGGCTGCGGGCCGCAGAACGTACAACCGCACCTTCATGGGGAGAAGCCGCATGATCAAATCCGTTACCTTGCTTTGGTTGATACTGGCCGTCGCCGTCTCGGGCGCCTTGTTCCGCGTTAGCTACCGCGTGCAGCACCTGGAAAGGCACCTGGCCTCCGTCAACAAGCAGATCGGCCAAGAGGCCGACGCCATCCGGGTCCTGCAGGCGGAGTGGAGCTACCTGAACGATCCCAGCCGCCTTGAAGACCTCGCCCGCAAGCACCTGCCGATGCAGCCAACAAAGCCCAGCCAGATCGTGACCCTGGATCAGGTGCCGGGCAAGCTGGCGGTTTCCACAGTGTCCGCGCCTGCGGGCAGGGCGCCGCATGCCATGACCGGAATCATCGGCAAGCCCGTGCTCGCGACCTACAGGAAGCGGTCCGTGGATGACTGATTTCCACATCCGGGAAACAGAGGAGGCTCGCCAGCGCATCATCGCGGTCGACGGCACCCTGCGCCGAACCACGAATCGCGCCCACGCGCGGCTGCTGCTGATGGGCGCGGTGTTCACCGCCTGCTGCCTTGCCGTCGTGCTGCGCTTGTCGGAGCTCGCCATACTGAAGCACGTCGATGCGCCCGATCACGTCGCGGCCTCGGTAGAGCCGCCGCACTCGGGCCGCGCCGACATCGTGGACCGCAACGGCGACCTGATGGCGACATCGCTGCAAACGGCGTCCCTTTATGCCGATCCCGCGAAGGTGCTGGACTCGAAGGAGGCCGCCAAGAAGCTGGTCGGCGTGTTCCCGGAGCTGACATACGGCGAGGTGCTGCAAAAGCTGCAAAGCGACGAGCGGTTCGTGTGGATCAAGCGCGACATCACGCCCAAGCAGGAATATCAGGTTCAACTGCTGGGCCTGCCCGGTCTCGACTACCGCACCAGCGAGACCCGGATATATCCATTCGGCGCGGGCGCGGTGCATGTGCTGGGCTTTACCGATGTCGACGGCAAGGGCATGGCCGGCATCGAGCGATCGTTCAACGGCGTGCTGGCGCAGGGCGGCAAGCCATTGCAGTTGTCCATCGACATGCGCATCCAGCACATCATGCGCCGCGAACTGGCGCAGGCCGTATCGGACTTCAATGGGATCGGCGGCTGCGGCATCGTCATGGACGTGCATACCGGCGAAATCCTGTCCATGGTGTCCCTGCCCGATTTCGATCCGCACGATGCCGGGAACGCGCCGCCCGACGCGCGGTTCAATCGCGACACGCTGGGCGTGTACGAGATGGGCTCCACCTTCAAGGTGTTCAATACCGCGATGGCACTTGATTCCGGCAAGGTGAAGCTGACCGACAGCTTCGACGTCGACCATCCGTACCACGTCGGCAAGTTCACGATTAAGGATTTCGAGCGCACGAAGCCTTGGCTGACCGTGCCGGAGATCTTCGCGTATTCATCCAACATCGGATCGTTGCAGGAGGCTCTGGTCGTCGGCACCGAAACGCAGCAAAGGTTCCTCGCCTCGCTGGGCCTGACCCACGCTTCGCCGATCGAGCTGCCGGAGATCGGCGCGCCACTGGCGCCGCACCCGTGGACGCGCGTCAACACCATGACCATTGCCTTCGGCCATGGCATGTCCGTCAGCCCGATCCAGCTGACCGGCGTGTCGGCAATCATCGACGGCGGCATCCTGCACAAGCCGACCCTGATCAAGCAAACGCCCGACATGGTCCAGGCCGGCACACGTGTGATCTCGCCCGAAACCTCCGACCTGATGAAACGGCTGATGCGCCTGCAGGTGGTCGAGGGCACGGGCAAGAACGCGAACGTCGCGGGCTATCTGGTCGGCGGCAAGACCGGTACGGCAGAGAAGGTCGACCACGGGCACTATGGCAAGAAGGCGCTGCTGTCGTCGTTCGTCGGCGTGTTTCCGATGACCGATCCGAAGTACCTCGTGCTGGCGATGGTGGACGAGCCGAAACCCAATGCGCACAGCGCCGGGTTTGCCACGGGCGGCTGGGTGTCCGCGCCGCCGGTTGGACGCGTGATCTCGCAGATCGGCCCCCTGCTGAACATGGACCCGCTGGACGAAACCTCGCCGGAGGTTACCGAAGCGATGGCGCTGGAAACCGATGGAAAGGTACACCGTGTCAATCTTGCGACGACTGAGTGATCCGGTGACGCGCCGCCCCCTGCCGGTCGAAATATCCGGGCTGACCGCCGACAGCCGTGCTGTAAAACCGGGATACCTGTTCGCGGCCTTGCCGGGCGTGAAATCCGACGGCCGCAGCTTCATCGGCCAGGCGATCCGCAACGGCGCGGCGGCGATCCTTGCCCCTTCCGGCACGGTCCTGGAAAACGCACCCGCCCACGTGTCGCTGGTCGAAAGCGCCGAGCCCCGCCGCGCCTTCGCGCTGATGGCGGCGGCCTTCTATGCCCGGCAGCCCGAAACCATCGTCGCGGTAACCGGCACCAGCGGCAAGACCTCGACGGTGCAGTTCGCCCGCCAGATCTGGCAGCATCTGGGACGGCAGGCGGCGGCACTGGGCACTATCGGCATCGTGGCGCCCGGGTTTGAGCGGTACGGGTCGTTGACAACCCCCGACCCGGTCGACCTGCATGCCGACCTTTCCATGCTGGTGGAGCGGGGCGTGACCCACGTGGCCATGGAAGCCTCCTCGCACGGGCTGGATCAGTTCCGGCTGGACGGCGTCAAGATCAAGGCGGCGGCGTTCACCAATTTCAGCCACGACCACCTCGACTATCATCTCGACTTCGACGCGTACCTTGCGGCGAAGATGCGGCTGTTCCAGTCGCTGGTTGAGGACGGTGGCACGGTTGTCCTCAACACCGATATTCCGGAATACGAGCCGCTGCTGGCGGCTTCGAGTTCGCGCGGCCTCGGCATACTGGGTTACGGGCGCTCCCCTCGCCTCGACCCGGATCATGACCTGACCCTGGCCTCACAAACCCCCCTCGCTGATGGCCAGATACTCGGCCTGACCGTCCGGGGCCGCGCGTACCAGACCCGATTGAAACTGATGGGTGAGTTCCAGGCGATGAACGTTCTGGCGGCACTGGGGCTGGTGATCGCGACAGGCGAAGATCCCGAAGCCGCGATCGGCGCGCTTGCCCACCTGACCGGCGTGCCGGGCCGGGCGCAGCACGTGGCAACCGCTCCAAACGGGGCACAGGTTTATGTCGATTACGCGCACAAGCCGGGGGCACTTGAAACAGTTCTGTCGGCCCTGCGCCCACACGTGCAGGGGCGCATGGTGCTGGTGTTCGGCTGCGGTGGCGACCGCGACCGTGGCAAGCGTCCGCTGATGGGAGAGATCGCGATGCGTTTGGCGGATGTGACCTACGTAACCGACGACAATCCCCGCACCGAGCAACCGGAGGCCATCCGGGCTGAAATCCTGAAGACCGCCCCCGCCGCCATCGAGATCGGGGGCCGCGCGGAGGCCATCCATGCCGCCGTGCGCGAACTGAAGACGGGCGACATGCTGATTGTCGCAGGCAAGGGCCACGAGCACGGCCAGATCATCGGCGATACGGTCAAGCCCTTCGACGATGCGGAGGTAGCACGGGCCGCCGTTGCCGCACTGAAATGACGGCATTGTGGCGTAGTGGGGACGTCGTACAGGCGACGGGCAGCTTGGGTAATGGGGACTGGCAGGCGGCAGGCGTATCCATCGACAGCCGGACAGTCGTTCCAGGCGATCTTTTCATCGCGCTGAAAGGCCCCAATTTCGACGGCCATGACTACGTGGATGCGGCGCTCGGCAACGGTGCCGCCGCCGCGATCGTATCGGATGGCCGCACCGGCCCCCGTATCGTTCGGGTGGGCGATACGATGCAGGCCTTGCGCAGCCTCGGACAAGCGGCCCGCGAACGCACGCACGCACGGATCGCCGCCATCACCGGATCGGTCGGCAAGACCGGCACCAAGGAAGCCCTACGCCATGTACTGAGCAGCCAGGGACAGGTTCACGCCAGCGTCGGCAGCTTCAACAACGATTTCGGCGTACCGCTGTCGCTGGCACGCATGCCCCAGGAGACCGGCTACGCGATCTTCGAGATCGGCATGAACAGCTTTGGCGAAATCGCGCGGCAGGCACGGCAGGTCCGGCCGCACGTGGCGGTCGTGACCAACATCTTCCCCGTGCATATCGAGCATCTCGGGTCGGTCGAGGCCATTGCAAACGAGAAAGCCGATATCTTTACGGCGCTGGAACCTGGCGGCGTCGCGATCTTCGGCGACGATGTGTCGGGCGAAGCGGCGCTGCTGTCGAAAAGCCCCGCGAACCGCCTGCGCTTCGGAGCTGGTGACGCCGAAATACTGGAGTTCACGCCGGAGTTCGAAGGATCGCAGGTCACGGCGCGTATCGGCGACCGCGCGTATAGCTACTTCATTCCGGCGGCCGGCCGCCACATGGCCGAGAACTCGCTGGCCGTGTTGCTGACGGTGCAGGCGCTGGGTGCGGATGTGGAGCAGGCAGCCGCCGCTTATGCAACCTTGCCCGCGTTGGCCGGCCGCGGCAAGCGCCAGTCCATCGCGACGTCCGGCGGCGGCACGGCGACCCTGATCGACGAAAGCTATAATGCCAGCCCTGCCTCTATGGAAGCTTCGCTGAAGGTACTGGGCCTTGCGCCGCAGCGCCGCATCGCCGTGCTGGGCGACATGCTCGAACTGGGTCCCGAGTCGCCCGCGTTCCATGCCGGCCTTGCCTCGGCCATCGAGCACGCAGGGGTCGACAGCGTTTACCTAAGTGGCGCGAACATGGCGCATCTGTACAATGCGCTGCCACAAGGCTTGCGCGGGGCGCATACAGGGACTAGCGAGGAACTGGCATACATCGTCGCCGACGCCGTGAAGGATGGCGACGTGGTGCTGGTCAAGGGCTCCAACGGCAGCCGCATGAAATTGATCGTCGAAACGCTGATGAAGCGGACCTAGCGCATGCTTTATAATCTTTTCACGCCCTACGCCCATGAATTCGCGTTGTTCAACCTGCTGCGCTACATCACGTTTCGTACTGGCGGCGCGGTCGCGACCTCGCTGATCATCAGCTTCATCATCGGGCCCACGATCATCCGGTGGCTGAAATCGAAACAGGGCACGGGCCAGCCGATCCGTAGCGACGGTCCGGAAACGCACCTGAAGAAACAGGGTACGCCGACGATGGG
>CALMVH010000015.1 GCA_937873165.1 uncultured Rhodospirillales bacterium | reverse complement strand
ATATCGGTCAGGTTGAGGGAGCCAACCGTCAGCAGGACGGTGACGATGACGAGGCCGAGCGACACTTCATACGAAACCATCTGCGCGGCCGCGCGAAGTCCGCCCAGAAATGGATACTTCGAATTCGAAGCCCAGCCGGCCATCATGATGCCGTAGACGCCGAGCGACGAAATAGCAAATAGGTACAGAACGCCGACATTGATGTTCGCCGCGACCAGGTTATCGCCGAACGGGATGACGGCCCACGCGGAAAGGCTCAGCAAGAATGTCAGGATTGGCGCGATCATGAACACGCCGCGGTTTGCGCTAGCGGGAATGATCGTTTCCTTGTGCATCAGCTTGACGGCGTCGGCCAATGGCTGGAACAGGCCAAACGGTCCCACCGTGATCGGTCCTTGGCGAAGCTGCATCATCGCCAGCACTTTTCGCTCGGCGTATGTGAGGTATGCCACGGCGCCCAGCAGCGGCAACAGAACAGCCAGCGTATGGGCCAGCATCAGCAGGCCGGGATAAAGGACGTTCGACCACAAATCGTCGCCTGGCATGGCTCAGCCCTCCGTTCCGGTTTTTGGCTGAGCCTGGAACTCCAGGAACTCTTCCGTGCATTTGGCCATCGTGACCGAGGCACGGCTGATCGTGTTCGTCATGTAATAGTTCGACATGGCGGCGGGAAACACGCGATTCTCGATCTGGCCCGCGGTCCCGAACTGGCCCCATCCCGAGGGCGATGGTGTAGCGCCATCGCGGAACGCGGGAATCTGCGCCATCCGGCTACGCAGCTCGCCCAGCGAGTCATACGGCAAGGTCTTCGCGGCGAGCGCCGACAAGGCCCGAAGGATCTTCCAGTCTTCCTTGGCCTCGCCCGGCGGGAACACCGCGGCGCGGGATACCTGTACTCGGCCTTCGGTATTCACGTAAGTACCGGTTTTCTCGGTGTAGGCAGCCCCCGGCAGGATCAGATCGGCACGGTGCGCGCCTTGATCGCCGTGATGACCCTGATAGATCACAAACGCCTTGCCCAGGGTGGACGGCTCGATTTCATCGGCCCCGAGCAGATAGACGAGATCCAGCCTGCCATCGGCCGCCGCCTTGCAGATCGCCCGGGTGCCAAGCCCCCCCGCCTGCGGCAGGAACCCGGCCTGGACCGCGCCAATCCGGCCCGCTGCGGTGTGCACGACGTTGAACCCATTCCAGCCGTCGGTCACCATGTTGAACATGCTGGCGGCCTGGCGGCAAAGCGCCTGCAAGGCTATACCCGAGCCCCCGGCGAAGATGGAAGCGCTGACGATGATCATCGGCTTGCGCGCGCTGCGCAGGATATCGCAGAACTCATGGTTGCCCGACGCGACGGCCTGCAAGGTCTCGACGCCCGCCCCCAGGTACTTATGCGGATAGGTTTGGTCGCGATGCTCCCCGATCACGCCGACTTTCAGCCCGCCCGCCAGCAGGCGCTTGCGAATGCGCGCGTTAATCAACGGCGCTTCCCACCTGAGGTAACCGCCTACGATCAGGATAGCATCGGCCTCCTCGATCCCGGCGATCGTGCTGTTGAACAGGTACCCGGCGGGGTGAGCGGTATCGAACTCCGCGCCGTCCTGACGACAATCCAGATTGGCGACACCGAGGGATTTCATCAGGTCGCCAAGTGCGACCACCGACTCGACATCGACCAGATCACCGGCAAGTGCGGCTATCCTGTCCGGCGCCGTGGCCTTCAATTTTGCCGCGGCGACTTCCAAAGCCCTATCCCACGTGACGGGCTGCAAGGAACCATCGACCCGCATGTAGGGGCGATCCAGGCGCTGCCGCTTCAGCCCGTCATAGGCGAAGCGCGACTTGTCCGCGATCCACTCCTCATTCACATCCTCGTTAAGGCGCGGCAGGATACGCACGACTTCGTTCCCGCGCGAATCGATGCGAATGTTGGACCCAACCGCATCCATGACGTCGATTCCCGCCGTGCGCTTCAGCTCCCACGAACGATAGGCGAAGGCATATGGCTTGGATGTCAACGCGCCCACCGGGCAGACGTCTATCAGGTTCCCCGACAGCTCGGACGCAATGGCTTTCTCGACAAACGTACTGATCTCGACATCTTCGCTGCGGCCGAGCAAGCCGAGTTCCGGCACGCCCGCAATCTCATCCGCGAAGCGAATGCAACGTGTGCACTGGATGCAACGGGTCATAAAGGGCTTGATCAGCGGCCCCATGTACTTGTCCTTGACCGCCCGTTTGGCCTCGGAATACCGGCCACGGTCGTAGCCATACCCGACAGCCTGGTCCTGGAGATCGCACTCACCGCCCTGATCGCAGATGGGGCAATCCAGCGGATGGTTGATCAGCAGGAACTCCATTACGTCCTGCCGGGTGCGATGCGTCAGCTCGCTCGCGGTGCGGATCACCATGTTATCCGCGCAGGGCATCGCGCAGCTCGCGACGGGCTTTGGCGATCCCTGCATTTCCACCAGGCACATGCGGCAGTTCGCCGGCACGGACAGCTTGGAATGGTAGCAGAAATGGGGAATCTCGATACCAAGCTCTTCGCAGGCCTGCAGGATGGACGTGCCCTGTGCCACTTCCAGTTCGGTTCCGTCGATCGTCAGTTTGGGCATGGTTACTCCGCCGCCTGCAAGATACCGGCATAGGCGCGAATTCGGTCTTCGATCAAAGGCCTGTAGTTCCGCACCAGCCCCTGGATGGGCCAGGCAGACGCATCGCCATGGGCGCAGATCGTGTGACCTTCGATCTGCTTCGACACGTCGATCAACATATCGATTTCTTCAAAACGCGCGTTGCCTGCGTTCAGCCGTTCCATCAAGCGCCACATCCAGCCCGTGCCTTCGCGGCAGGGCGTGCACTGGCCACAGCTTTCGTGCATGTAGAATTTTGAAAGCCGGGTGATGGCCTTGATGATGTCGGTCGACTTGTCCATGACGATCACACCGGCGGTACCAAGGGCGGATTTCAGGTCGCGCAGCCCGTCGAAGTCCATCAGCGCATCGGCGCACTCGTTGGCCGGGATGAGGGGCGTCGACGAGCCACCGGGAATGACGCACATCAGGTTATCCCACCCGCCGCGCACGCCACCCGCGTGCTTATCGATCAACTCCCGAAGCGGGATGCCCATTTCTTCTTCGACGTTGCAAGGATTGTTCACGTGACCGGAGATGCAGAACAGCTTTGTGCCATTGTTCTTGGGCCGTCCGAACCCGGCAAACCAGGCTCCGCCACGCCGCATGATTGTGGGGACGGAGGCTAATGTCTCGACGTTATTGACAGTGGTCGGGCAGGAATACAGGCCTGCCATGGCGGGAAAGGGCGGCTTGTTGCGAGGCTGGCCTTTCTTGCCTTCCAGGCTTTCGATCATGGCCGTTTCTTCGCCGACGATATAGGCCCCCGCGCCGGCATGAACGTACAGATCGAAATCGAAACCGGATCCGCACGCATTCTTGCCCAGAAGCCCCGCTTCATACGCCTGGTCGACAGCGGCCTGCAAATGCTTGATCTCACGCGCAAACTCGCCGCGCACATAGATGTAGGCCGCATGCGCGCCCATGGCAAAGGCCGCGATCAACGCGCCTTCCAGCAGTTTATGAGGCTCGTGGCGCAGAATGTCACGGTCCTTGCAAGTGCCGGGCTCACCCTCGTCCGCGTTAATCACCAGGTAATGAGGCTTGTCGGAATTCTTTGGCATGAAGGACCACTTCATACCCGTCGGGAACCCTGCCCCGCCCCGGCCGCGCATGTTGGACGTCTTCATCTCGTCGATAATGGCGTCCCTGCCCCTGGCAAGGATGGCGGCAGTCCCATCCCAATCGCCACGCTTGCGGGCGTCTTCAAGGCCGTAGCCCTGCCATCCGAAGATGTTCGTGAAGATGCGGTCCTTGTCTTGCAACATCAGACGGTTTCCTGCACGGCCACGCCGAGCTGCCTGGCCTCGTCGATCAAGGTCGTCGTACCCGAATCGTTCATCGAGCCGTACTTGCGGGTTTGCGAACCGGGTTTCGGCTCACGCCCAGCGACAAGATCGTCGATGATTCCGACCATGCTCTCTCGCGTCAGGTCCTCGTAGTAATGTTCACCGATCTGGATCATGGGCGCGTTGACGCAAGCCCCAAGGCATTCAACCTCGCGCAGGGTGAAGTGCCTGTCCGCCGTGGTTTCGTTGAGGGTGATGCCGAGGCGGCGCTGGCAAGCATCAACCAGATCGGCCGAGCCACGCAGCCAGCATGGCGTCGTGGTACAGACTTCGATGGTGTGCCGGCCGACCGGGGCCATGTTGAACATCGAATAAAACGTCGCAACCTCGTAGGCCTTGATGCGCGGCATTTCCAGCATGTCCGCGACGTAATTCATGGCGGCGCGCGGAATCCAGTTGTCATGCTGCTCCTGCACAATATGGAACAGCGGCAGGATGGCGCTGGCCTGCTTGCCAGCCGGGTATTTTGCAATATGCGCCTGCGCCCTGCGCAGGTTCTCGTCGGTGAACACGAACGAGGTTGGCTGCTCGGCTGCGAAAAAACTTTTCCCGCTCATCGATCGATTTCCCCAAAGACAATATCATCCGAAGCGATGTTTGATACCGCATCGGCCAGCAGGGGGCCACGCGACATCATGTCCAGGGCTGCCAGATGCACGTAGCCGGGCGACCGGATATGACAGCGGTAGGGATGATTAGACCCATCCGATACCAGGTAAACGCCGAACTCGCCTTTGGGAGACTCGACCGCCTGGTAGATTTCCCCAGCCGGCACGTGCATGCCTTCGGTGAAAAGCTTGAAGTGATGGATCAGCGACTCCATCGAACGCTTCATATCGGCGCGGGGCGGCGGCGTGATCTTGCGGTCATCGACCTTGTAAGGCCCACTCGGCATTTTCTCGCAACATTGCAACACGATCCGGACCGACTGCTGCATTTCCTCCATCCGCACCAGATAGCGGGCGTAGTTATCGCCGGTACTGCCGACGGGAATGTCGAAATCGACCTGATCATAGGCATCGTAAGGCTGCGACTTCCGTAGATCCCACGCAACGCCGCACGACCGCAGCACCGGTCCGGAGAAGCCGTAATCCAGTGCCTGCGCCTGCGTCACCACGCCGATATCCACCGTGCGCTGCTTCACGATGCGGTTCTGGGTGATCAGCTTGTTCAGGTCGTCGAGGTGCCGGGGCAAGGTGCCGGTCATGTACGTATAGATATCGTCCAGCAATCCGTCCGGCAGGTCGAACGCTACGCCGCCTGGACGAAAATAGTTGGCATGCATACGGGCGCCCGAGACCGCCTCGTAGAACTCCATCATGCGCTCGCGCTCTTCCATGCCCCACATCGGCGGCGTGGTGGCGCCAAGGTCCAGCACATAGGTGGTCACAGCCAGAAGATGATTGAGCAGCCGCGTGATCTCGGCAAAAAGCACGCGTATCCACTGGGCGCGCGGGGGTGCAGTAATCCGCAGGAGCTTCTCGACCGCGAGGGCGAAGGCATGCTCCTCGCACATCGGCGACACGTAGTCGAGCCGGTCGAAGTATGGCACCGCCTGCATGTAGGTCTTGTACTCGATCAGCTTTTCGGTACCGCGGTGCAGCAGGCCGATATGCGGATCGACCCGGTCAACCGTCTCGCCATCCATCTCGAGCACAAGACGCAGCACACCGTGCGCAGCCGGGTGCTGGGGGCCAAAATTGATGGTGTAAGGCTGGATCTTGGTTGATCCGATTCCTGTCAACTCTTCAGTGACAGCCTCGACCACGATCGCGTCCCGGACCCCCGCGTCCGGCGTTTCTGATCTAATCATTTTGGTGTCTTCCAGTACGAAGGGCGCACGGCCTTTTCATCACCCGGCAGCATGACGTCGGTCATGGCCTCCCATGGGCTCATGAAGTCGAACATCCGGAAATCCTGCGTTAGCGTCACAGGCTCGTACACACAGCGTTTCTGTTCCTGGTCGTAACGCAGCTCCACATACCCAGTCAGCGGGAAGTCCTTGCGCAGGGGATGACCCTCGAAGCCATAATCCGTCAGGATACGGCGCAGGTCGGGATGCCCGGCAAAATAGATGCCGTATAGATCCCAGGCTTCCCGCTCGAACCAGTTAGCACTGTTGAACAAGGGCGTGATCGAGGGAACGGGTGTGTTCTCGTCGGTGGTCACCTTGATCTGGATACGTTGATTGTACTTGAGGCTGAGCAGGTTGTAGACGATCTCGAAGCGCTCCAGCCGCTCCGGATAATCGACTCCGCACAAATCGACCATCTGCGCGAACTTGAGCTCCGGCGCATCTCGAAGGTACGTGAGCACCGGGATCAGGGAGTCGCGTGAAACTGTCAGGATGGCCCTGCCGTGAACCACGCGGTTGTCCAAGATCTCATGGCCGGCTTGCTTGACCAGCGCAGTGACGGTCTCGTCGTATGCCAGCGCGACTGCGTCGCTTGTCCCGCTCATCGCTCGACCCTGATGCCGTCGCGGCGAATCTTCTTCTGCAGCTGCAGGATACCATAAACCAAAGCCTCAGCCGTTGGCGGACAGCCCGGCACATAGATATCCACGGGCACGATGCGGTCGCAGCCCCGCACTACGGAATAAGAGTAATGATAATAGCCGCCACCATTGGCGCACGATCCCATTGAAATCACCCAGCGGGGTTCCGCCATCTGGTCGTAAACCTTCCGCAGTGCCGGAGCCATCTTGTTGACCAGCGTTCCGGCGACAATCATGACATCCGACTGGCGCGGAGACGCCCGGGGAAAAATCCCGAACCGGTCGAGATCGTAGCGAGGCATGTAGGCGTGGATCATCTCCACGGCGCAGCACGCAAGGCCGAACGTCATTGGCCACAGTGAACCGGTACGAGCCCAATCGACAAGGTTCTCGTATTTCGCG
>CALMVH010000014.1:618-5571 GCA_937873165.1 uncultured Rhodospirillales bacterium | reverse complement strand
CAGCAGCATCATGCAAACCAGCCCACCCAGGAAACCGATCGTCAAGTTGCGATCCGAACTACGCCAGACCAGCACCGCAACGAACAATCCTACAAGCACGATCATGGCCAGCAGGTGCCGCCCGGCAATCTGGAACGGCAACGCGGCCAGGCGGCTGCGGAACAGCAGCACGGGCGATACCCTGCCCGCCTGCCACAGGATCGGCAGGGTAAAGATCAACACGATCAGCACGCCGTACAGCGCAGCAAAGCCCAGCGAGACCGGCTGCGGATGCAGATGCGGGGTGATTGGCAGCGCGGCGGCGAGGATCGGCTGCAGGATCAGCGGCACGGCTGTCCCAAGCATTAGGCCAAGCGCGATGCCGACAAGCGCGACCAGCAGCGTTTGCATTAAAAAGATCGAGAACACCGTTTGCCGCGAGGCGCCGAGGCATTTCATCACCGCGATGGCGTGCAGCCTTGTTTCCAGCGCCGCCTTGCTGGCATTCGCGATACCGATGCCGCCTACTGCCAGCGCGGATACGCTGACCAGCGTCAGGAACTGCGTCAGCCGGTCGATCATGGTACGCAGGGTCTGCGCAGCGTCCTGGGGCGTGCGCAACTGCCATCCCGTCGACGAGGCCAGCGCTTGCAATTTCGCATGCGCCGATGCCGCATTCGCGCCCGGCGGCACGCGGATGTCATAGTTCCAGTAGATCAGGCTGCCCGGCTGCGCCAGCCCTGCCGTGTCGAAAGCCTGCCGCGAGATCAGGAAGCGCGGTCCCAGCACGAACCCGGACTCGCCCGCCCGCGCCGGATCGTGCACGATGGTGGCGGTGATACGGAATGGATGTCCCGCCAGCTGGATCGTGGCCCCGACTCCAACGCCCAGCCGGTCGAGCAGCTCGGGATCGACCACCGCGCCGTTGCCTGCCAGATCCTCTCCGAGTTTACCTTCGCTGAGATCGAGGACGCCGTAGAGCGGGTAAGCTTCGTCCACGGCCTTGACTTCAACCAGGTTGGAGGCGGTGCCCGCTATCGCCATGGCGCGCATGGTCGCCGCTTCGCTGACGGCGCCAACCTCCTGCAAGGTTGTACGCTGCGCCGCCGTCGCCGGCAGGTACACGCCGTGCAGCGCGAAGTCGCCGCCCAGGATCTCGCGGCTGTCGTCCGTCAGCGCCTGCCGGATGCCGCGCGACACTGTATCGACTGCGGCCATCGCAGTAATGCCGAGCGCCAGGCACAGGATGAACACGATGAACCGCGCGAACCCCGCGCGCAGATCACGAATCGCCAGCCGGAAGGGCAGTGTCATCGCGACAGCTTGCCGTCGCGCATGGTGACCTGCCGACCGCATCGCGCGGCGAGGGTCAGGTCGTGCGTGATCAGCACCAGTCCCGATCCGTGGGCGCTGCATTGCCGAAAGATCAGGTCGATCACGGCAGCGCCGGTCTCCTGGTCCAGATTGCCTGTGGGCTCATCCGCCAGCACCAGCCGCGGACGCGGTGCGAGGGCGCGCGCAAGGGCAACGCGCTGCTGTTCACCCCCTGACAATTGGCCGGGATAGTGCGTCGCACGCTTACCAAGCCCTACCTCGCCCAGCATCGCGCGCGCTGCCTCTTCGGCATCCTTGCGCCCCGCAAAATCCAGTGGCAAGGCTACGTTTTCGAGGGCGGTCATCGTCTCGATCAGGTGGAAGTCCTGGAAGACAATGCCCATGGTCCGGCCCCGAAACCTTGCCAGCTCGTCCTCGCTCATGGTTCCGATTTCTTGTCCCGCGACATGCACATGGCCCGATGTCGCCCGCTCCAGCCCCGCCAGCACCATCATGAGAGACGATTTGCCCGAGCCGGACGGTCCGATCACGCCGACGCTCTCGCCAGCGTTCATCGTAAACCCTATATCCTTCAGCGCGTCGACGGTTCCCGAGGCGCTGGAATAGGTCAAGGACAGATGATCAAGCAAAACAAGCGGATCGGCCATGGGCGTAATGTGCATCGGGGCGCGTTGAAGGCAAGCGCCGCTTTCCTGTACTTACTGGCGACGGCGGCGCATGCAGACCCGGTCAAGGTCGAGGCCTTCGGCGACAGCCTGTTCGCGGGTTATGGCTTGCAGGCAGCCGAGGCGTTTCCGGCGTTGCTGCAGGCCGACCTGAAACAGAAAGGCATCGATGCGCAGGTAACCGGGGCTGGCGTGTCGGGCGACACCACCGCCGACGGGCTGGCCCGGCTGGACTGGATGCTGAGCGACAAGCCGGACTTCGTGGTTGTCGAGTTTGGCGGCAATGACGTGCTGCGCGGGCTGGACCCGGCGAGGGCGCGTGACAACATGGACCATATCTGTGCAACGCTGGCGCAACACCACATCCGCTTCATGCTGGCCGGGATGATGGCTCCCGCCAGCCTGGGCCCCGCCTACCAAAGCCAGTTCGACTCGATCTATCCCGACCTCGCCAAAAAGTATGGCGTGCCGCTGTATCCATTCGTGCTGAACGGCCTGATCTTTCATCCCGACTTGATGCAGAAGGACGGCATCCATCCGAATCAGGCGGGCGAGAAGATCATGGCTGCGGATGTGGCGGGCGTGGTCGCGGATGCACTGAAGTCAGCGCCGTAGATTGTTCTGCTTACCGACTATGTTCGACGCAGACTGTAATCCCGGTGCCACTCACCCGGGTCGAGGCTGCCGAACAGACCCGTTTTGACCCCCGCCAGCGTGTGCAGCATCTGCCGGTTCAGGTACGGCACTCGTGCCATGGGACCGAACGCGACATCCTTCAGCCACGGATGCACGTGCCGGTCGGACTGGAAGTAGGGCGTCAGCCAGCGGCTTGCCATCTGGTAGAAACGCACGGGCTTCCGCCGCCGGGCGGCGTAATCCGGCAACGCTTCGTCGATCGATGAACAGCGCCGCAGGCTGTCGGCTAGGGTCCAGGCGTCGGCGAGCGCCAGGTTGGCCCCCTGGCCCAGTTGCGGACTGGCGGCATGCGCGGCATCCCCCACGAAGACGATGCCGGCAGCATACGGCTGTATCAAAACAAGGTCGCTGTACCGCGCCCAAGAAAGATCGTCCGGCTGCGCGAATTGCGCTGTCAACGAAGCCGTTTCAGGCCAGAGCGCCGCGACCTCGTCTTGCCAGACAGCCATGCCGTTGGCGCGCCAATCAGCGTAAGCGGCAACCGGCAGGCTCCAGAACAGCGCAACGGACTGCACGCCATCCCCGTCCAGCTGACCTACCGGCAGCACGCCTGCCATGCCCCGGGCGGCGCGATAGCGTTGCGCCAGCGTGTCGTGTCTGAAAAGGTGTTCGGTATCGCGGCAAACGCCCCAAACCGCGCTGAACGGGTATGGACGTTCGAACTTCGTGTCGGCATGCGCCAAGCGCAAGGCCGATCGCGACCCTGCCGCATCGATCACCAGATCGAAGGGACCGTGGCTTTCGCCATGCTCATCGATCACCACCGGTCTGGGACCAGATCGGTCAGCCGCCGCGATGCAGCTGGATGTTTGTAACTGCGCGCCATACGCCACCGCGGCGCGATGCAGCAAGCCGAACAACACGCCCCGGTGAATCCCTAGCCCGTGTAGGTGCGGCGCGAGATCGCTGTAATGCATGTCGAACACCAGGCGTCCCGTGCCGCTGACCCCGTGCAAGTGCCGGATGGGCGCGGCCGCTTGAATGGCAGCCCGGTCGAGTCCCAATGCAGCCAGGACCGCCAGCCCGGTTGGCTGCAGCAACAAACCCGCGCCGACGGGCCTGGCACTGGGAAAGCGCTCGTAGATCGTGACGTCGTGGCCGTCGCGTTTCAGGAAGATCGACGCCGCCAATCCTGCCGTTCCCGCCCCGACGATCGCGATCTGGTAGGCCATGCCGCAGCATATCCCCGGCGCGGGATCAAGTCACCGCTTTACCCGACCCGTGCATTGGGAAACTATGAGGAAAACGACGGCTCGGGAGACGGATGGATGTTGTCACAATGGGATATGGTCCTGCGCCTGCTGGTGGCAGCGATACTCGGCAGCATCATCGGCTTCGAGCGCGAGCGCATGTCGTGGGCCGCGGGCCTGCGCACCCACATGCTGGTCTGCGTCGGCGCATGCCTGGCGATGATCGTGTCGGCCTTTGGATTCAGCGACATTCTGGGAACGCCGAACGTGAACCTCGATCCTTCACGCATCGCGGCGCAGTTCGTTTCCGGCATCTGCTTCCTCGGCGCGGGCTCGATCCTGCTTCGGGGTGAGGTGATCCGAGGTCTGACGACGGCCGCCAGCCTGTGGACCGTGGCGGGCGTGGGCCTGGCAATCGGCGGCGGCCTGTATGTGCCGGGGGTTGCCGCCACGTTGATCGTGCTGGGGATACTCGCCGGCATCAAGCCGCTAGAGGAACGGTACCGCGCCAAGAAGCAATCGACCGAACTCTACGTGCTGGCGGCCAAGGGTGAAATGTCGCTCGACACCCTGAACCAGGCCTTGGGGCAGCGCACCCACCATGTTCGCCAGTTCGTAGTGCATCCAAGCGAACTGGCGGAGCTGGACGAGATCACAATTACCCTTAACCGCGTTTCCTCGCGCTACATTCTTGAAGCCATCAGGGAGCTTCGCAAGATCCCCTGTGTACGCGACGTGCGCGAAACCTTGTAGCGCCAGACCGGGTCATTCGCTCCACACCCAATCCTTGATTTCGGGCAGGTCGTCGAAATAGGTTCGGGTGTAGGCTTCATGCCGGGCCAGCAGATCGCGGCACTCGGCTTCGAGCGTTGCCGAGTTTTCCAGCAGCCTTGGTACATAACGCAGCACATCCAGGCACAGATGTATCCGGCTGATCCGATTGAGAACTACCATGTCGAAGGGCGTCGTGGTCGTGCCTTCTTCCTCGTACCCGCGCACATGGAAGCGATCGTGGGCGGGCCGGCCGTGCAGCACGTCGTGAACGACGCCCGCATAGCCATGAAAGGCGAACACCACCGGAACACTGG
>CALMVH010000014.1:0-608 GCA_937873165.1 uncultured Rhodospirillales bacterium | reverse complement strand
GTCTTCATCCGCCAGCCCGTGCGAATGACGATCGCGCGGGTAAAGGGACATAAGATCGACGACGTTCACGACGCGTACCTTCAAATCGGGCACGAACTTCCGCAGCATCCAGGCCGCCGCCACGATCTCCAGGGTGGGAATGTCGCCCGCCGAGGCCAAGACGATATCCGGGTTATCCGGCTGGTTGCTGAATTGCGGCCAGACCCCAGCCCCCGTTGCACAGTGCTGTTTCGCCTCGTCCATGGTCAGCCATTGCAACTGCGGCTGCTTGTCGATCACGATCAGGTTCAGGTAGTTGCGGCTGCTGAAGCAATGCGCCGCCACCGACAACAGGCAGTTGGCGTCGGGCGGCAGGTAAATGCGCGTAACGCTCGCCTTGTGCTGCAGCATCGTGTTGATAAAGCCCGGTCCCTGATGGCTGAAACCGTTATGGTCGTTGCGCCAGCAGGTGGAGGTCAAAAGGTAGTTCAGCGACGGGATCGGCTCGCGCCACGGCACCTGCGCCGCATGTTCCAGCCATTTGGCATGCTGGTTCGCCATGGAGTCGACGATCATCGCGAAGGCTTCGTGGCTGGCGAACAGCCCATGCCGGCCTGTCAGGTTATAAC
>CALMVH010000013.1 GCA_937873165.1 uncultured Rhodospirillales bacterium | reverse complement strand
ACCTTACCATGGACCACCTGATGGCCGAAGCGGGCCAGGACGAGATCGAAGACTTCTTTCGCGCGGTGGCTGAAACGGTCAAGATCGGAGGTGTGGCCGAATCGGGATACCGGCTGGTTTCGAACAACGGCAGCGATGGCGGGCAGGACGTGCCGCACCTGCACTTCCATGTGCTGGGCGGCAAGCAACTGCATAACCCCCAGCACGAGGCGGATTGATCAGCGTCCCATCTTGGGGGGCTTGTAGTTGGCCGAATGCGTGACCTGTTGCTTGTGGCCACGGCGATCGCCGCCGCCGCCGCGTCCGCAGAAACCACCCAGCCGCGTCGCCAGCATCGCGTAGATTCCCGCCGCGTTCTTGGCTTCAAGCCGCCGCATCGATTGTTGAAGCTCGGCAAACAGTCCCGACAGGCGGCACAGGAGATCCTGCACCTCGTACCCTTCCATCGCCATGCATCCGTCGTGACCGATCTGCGAGGTAATGATGGTCGCGGCCGACTTGCAGCGATGACGCACCTCCAGCGGCTGTATCTCGCCGCCGAACCGCTCGTTGAAACCCTCGAGCACGAAACCCGTAGCGTACAGGACAACACGCGCATCGTCTTCGTCGATCGTATCGTCCATGCTGATGTCCCTTCGTCGGCTACCAACCGATAGCGCCCAAGCACCGGATAAAACAACATAAAATATCCGAACATGCTGGCGGCACACGCAACCCGTGGCATACTGGGATATTCAGAACGGGGTACGCCAGTGGTCACGCGGGTCGCGACGGTCGCCTTTCAGGGCATCGAGATTCTAGAAGTCGATGTGCAGGTACAGATCGGCAATGGCTTGCCGAATCTGACGCTTGTAGGGCTGCCGGACAAGGCGGTTGCCGAAAGCCGCGAACGGGTGCGCTCCGCCCTGCATGCGCTGGGCCTTGCCCTGCCGCCAAAGCGGATCACGATCAATCTGGCGCCCGCCGATGTGGCCAAGGAAGGGGCGCATTTCGACCTTCCCATCGCGCTGGCAGTCCTCGGCGCCATGGATGTCGTTCCCAACGACGAAATCGCGGGCTACGTCGCCATGGGCGAACTGGCGCTCGACGGCACCATCGGAGCGGTGGCGGGCGTGCTGCCCGCTTCGGTGCACGCGTCCAGCCTCGGGCTCGGACTGATCTGCAGCGAGACGTTGGGCAGCGAGGCGGCGTGGGGCGGCAACACCGGCATATTGGCGGCACGCGACCTGTTGACACTCATCAATCACTTCAAGGGCACGCAGGTCCTGACGCAGCCGCAGCCCAAGTTGATATCTCAGGCGGCGCCCCTGCCCGACCTGGCGGATGTACGCGGCCAGGAAACGGCCAAGCGGGCGTTGGAAATCGCTGCCGCGGGCGGCCACAACCTCCTGATGGTCGGACCGCCCGGCGCCGGAAAGTCGATGCTCGCCGCCCGCCTGCCGTCGTTGCTGCCACCCTTGTCCTCCGCCGAAGCGCTGGAAGTCTCGATGGTGCACAGCGTCGCCGGGCTGTTGAACGAGGAGGGACTGGTACGCCGGCGACCCTTCCGCGACCCGCATCACTCGGCGTCGCTTCCGGCTCTCGTCGGCGGCGGCATGAAGGCGAAGCCCGGCGAAATCTCGCTGGCGCACCATGGAGTCCTGTTCCTGGATGAACTGCCCGAGTTCAACCGCGCGACTCTGGAAGCCCTGCGCCAGCCGATGGAAACGGGATACACCGTGGTCGCGCGCGCCAACCATCACATCACCTACCCTGCCCGGTTCCAGTTGATCGCGGCCATGAATCCCTGCCGTTGCGGTTACCTGAGCACGCCGGGACTTGCGTGCTCCCGCGCGCCGAAATGCGCGCCGGAGTACCAGTCCAAGATCTCTGGGCCACTGCTAGACCGCATCGACATCCACCTGGAGGTGGAAGGCCTGAAGGTTGCGGAACTGTCGCGCGTCGCGCCCGGTGAGCCCTCGGCCACGGTAGCGGCACGCGTGGCGAAGGCCCGCGACATACAGACAACAAGAGCCGGCACGAACAAGGGAAATTCACCCATCAACTGCACGGCATCGGGCGACTACCTGAACAGTATCGCCACGCCCGATGCCGAAGGGCAGTCGCTGTTGAACCGCGCCATGGATCAGTTCCGTCTATCGGCACGTGGGTACTACCGCGTACTGCGCCTGGCCCGCACGCTGGCGGATCTGGAAGGCGCCGAGTCGGTCAGGCGAATCCACGTTGCGGAGGCGATTTCCTTTCGCACACCCTTAACCAATCGGATGGTAGCCTGAGGGCGTGATACAGCGCATCAAAATCGAAGCGGTCGAAGACAAGCAACTTCCCCGCTGGGTCTACGCCATGATGAAGGCGAACCAAGACCCGAACGCCGGCATGGATGACTCCGCCGACGTAAAGACGCGCATGGCCGCCCAATTAAAAGCCCAGGACTTCTACAAGCTGCGCCAAACGCGCATGAAGGAACTGAAAGAACAGCAGGGTTCCAGCAGCCGGCTGAGCGGGCTTGAGTGGAAAACCCGGCCCAAGAACAAGTTCACGCAGGAAGAACTGAAGAAGGTTCTGCCGAAAACCGACCTTGGCTACATGGTCAAGCGGGGCATCTTCCTGACGATCGTAGGAACGCTGCTGCTCGCCATTACGGGCGCGACCCTGTTCGTCGGTGCGGCCTTTTGCGCCGAATTGAAGTTGGGGGGCGACTACCATCAGCTAGGCAAGGAACTGAGCGCGGCCCTGCAGATGGCCATCGCGGACCCGGTCGCCTATTTCCACCGGGTCGCTAACGCCTTCTGATATCAATCCGGCAGTTTCGCCTCAACCGCATCCCAGAACATCGACGCTATGTCGACGCCTGTCAGACTCTCTACTTCTGTCAGCAATCCAGGCGACGTCGTGTTGATCTCAGTCAACCAGGGTCCGATCACGTCTATTC
>CALMVH010000012.1 GCA_937873165.1 uncultured Rhodospirillales bacterium | reverse complement strand
GGTTACGTATTGCATAGCCCATGATCGGCAATCGCACCGGCCCTGTCCATGACGAATGATCGCGCCAGCGTGGTCGTGATCGGCGGCCCTACCGCCAGTGGCAAGTCGGAGGTCGCGGCTATGTTGGCGGAGCGGCTGGACGGTGTTGTGATCAACGCTGACTCGATCCAGCTTTACGCGGCCTTGCCAATCCTGTCCGCTTCTCCCCAGCCGGATCTGACCGTTCGCGCGCCGCATCGGCTTTATGGCTGCCTGCAGCCGGAGCGAACAACCACCGCTGCCGAGTGGGCCAGCTGGGCACGGCGGGAGATCGATCTGGCCCATTCCGCTAACAGGCAACCGATCGTGGTCGGTGGAACGGGACTGTACCTGGAAGCCCTGACGGAGGGCATGTCGGATGTTCCGCCCATCCCTGAGGAGATCCGGGCGTCCGCACGGGCCGATTTACAAAACCTTGGCAACGAGGCCTTTCATGCCCGGCTGATCGCGGATGATCCGGGCTCGGGCGGCTTGGCAGCCGGTGACAGTCACCGCATCGTGCGAGCGTGGGAGGTATTGCGCGCGACCGGCAGGCCGCTGAAGGCGTGGCAGGACACGCGGCCAGCCGACACGCAGCGGCTTTATCGCCGGCTTGCCATCGTACCCGCGCGGGCCGCTCTTTACGAAGCTTGCGACACAAGGTTCCAACGTATGATCGAAGGGGGAGCCCTCGACGAAGTTGATGCGCTGGTCAGAAGCGGCGGCCAGGCGTGGCCGGTGATGCGAACCCTGGGCGCGTCTTTCCTCGCAGATCATCTCGCCGGAGGGATCGATCTCACAACCGCCATCGACCTGGGACAGGCCGCGACCCGGCATTACGCGAAGCGGCAATCGACATGGTTCCGCAATCGTTATGCCCGCGATGCCAGGGCGGAAATATTCGAAACCCCCGAGGCGCTTTTAAGAGCCATTTAACTATAAACCGCGATGGTAAAGCATCCGTTCAGGCAATCCACAGAGGCTGTTATGTCATTCCGTCGGGTTCTTCTCACAACCGCATTGTCGTTTGCTCCAGTGGCGGCGTTTGCCCAGACTTATGCCAGCCCGCCAGCGGCCTACCCCGATGCGCAACCTGCCGGTACGATGTCCTCGGGCGGCACCAATTTCCTCGGCCAGCCAGACGGCACATTTTCAGCCGGCGCCAAGATCGGTACGCTCGGCATCGGGGGCGAGGTCGGGTACCGGCCCCTGCAATTGTTCGGTGTCCGCTTGGACGGCGAGGCGTTCAGCTTCGACGACGATATCCGCGCCGGCCGTACGGAATACCATGCTACCGCCGAACTGCAGAGCTACGGCGCGCTGGCCGATCTTTATCCCTTCGGTGAGTCCTTCCGCCTGACCGGTGGATTGCGCTTGAACGAAAACCAACTCCGTGGCAACGCGCAAAGCATCCAGACAACGGTCGCCGGACAAAGGGTTGACGTTCCCGTTGACGAGTTCGGTGAGCTGGGCGCAAAGGTCACCTTCGATAAACTTTCGCCCTATCTGGGCTTTGGCTGGGGCGGCACGATCGCGCCAGGGTTGAACATCACCACCGATTTCGGCGTTATGTTCAACGGCAACCCGAAGGCGTCGGTCGATGCGGGGTTGAACACCAACGGCGTGGCGCTGTCGCATACCGGCTACGGCGCGGCGCTGGTAAACCAGTACGCCAGCGCGGGTCTTGCCTCGGAGCAGGCGCAGCTACAGCATTACGTAAACGGCTACGACTTCTTTCCGGTTATCGAAATCGGCTTGACGTACAAGTTCTAAATGCCCGTGTCGGTTGACGAGTCAGGTCTCCGCCGATAGATCATTGCGATCACAGCATTCTATCGGGAGACCGGGCATGGACCAGCCACGCACGATGAATGGGGCTGAGATCGTGATCCAGGCCCTGATCGATCAGGGCGTCGACACGATTTTCGGCTATCCGGGCGGGGCCGTGCTTCCGATCTATGACGCGCTGTTCAAGCAGAACAGCATCCGGCACATCCTGGTGCGCCACGAGCAGGCGGCGGTGCATGCGGCCGAAGGCTACGCCCGGTCCACGGGCCGGATCGGCTGCGTGCTGGTAACCTCCGGCCCCGGCGCTACCAACGCGGTGAC
>CALMVH010000011.1:3955-6029 GCA_937873165.1 uncultured Rhodospirillales bacterium | reverse complement strand
CCTCGGTGTCGGCACCGTCCATTCCAATGTATTCGCTCCCTCGCCCCAGTAGTTCATTTCAGTCACGCGGCGGCCTCGCAGGATCGTTTACACGGCCAGGCCCACGAACCACAGGTATCCGATTGCACCAACTCCCGCCCCCACCGAGGCAAGATTGTTGTAGTCGGTCGCGCCATACAAAGCATCGGTGTTCGGCAGGCTGTCAAGGCTCAGGAAGTGCAGCGGCAGGAACGTCAGGTTCGCTCCGATGAAGAACAGCCAGAAATGGACGCGGCCAGCCCACTCAGGATAACGCCGGCCGCTCATCTTGCCGATCCAGTAGTAAAATCCGCAGAACAAACCCGCCACGGCGCCCAGCGAGAGCACGTAGTGAAAGTGCCCAACAGCGTAGTGTGAGGCAGGCAGCGCCTCGCGTGCCTCCCCTGTGCCCATCAGCAAGCCCGTCAATCCGCCGGCCGTGACCAAGGCAATCAGACCGGTGGCGAACAGCATCGGAGTCTCGAAATCGACAGAGCCCCGCACCATCGTCGCCAGCCAGGCGAAAAGTTTCACGCCGGTTGGAACGGCGACCACGATAGCCGCCAGCGTGTAGTACCTGCTAGCATCGGGCGAAAGCCCGGTCGCAAACATATGCTGTCCCCACACGAGAAAGCCGCCGATCCCTATCGCGACCATGGCGTAGACGAGGGCAAGCTGTCCGTAGACCGGCCGCCGCGAGAAGCTGGGGACTACCTGGCTTACGATGCCGAAAGCAGGCAGGATCATGACGTACAACTCGGGATGGCCAATGGACCAAAACAGTTGCCGTAGGGAAACGTGAGCGCCTGGCGCGGCTGCAAAGCCACGGTCCAGCCAAAGCACCGTCAGGCTGCCGGCCAGGATCGGAAGCGATAACAGTATTAGCGAGGCCGCGACCAGAACAGACCAGACGAACGGCGGCATCCGGCTCAATTGGACGCCCGGACCCCGCATCGTCAGGATCGTGACGATGAAGTTGATCGCGCCCATCAACAAACCGATCCCGGCGACATGCAGGCCGGCGACGGCAAGCCCGGCCGCCATGGGGGATGATCCGGCAATCAAGGATAGCGCCAGCAGGGAAAACCCGGAGGCGGTCGACCAGAATCCAGCGCTGTTCAAACGAGGGAACGCGGTATCCGAAGCCCCGATCATGACGGGTACGAACCAATTGCCGAAACCACCCAGCAGCGCCGGAATAACCGTGAAGAAGACCATCACAAGGCCGTGCACGGCCGCGACCAGGCTCCAGCGGTCGCCGTCGTGAAATGCAGGGTTCAAAGGTTGAATTCGCAACAGGATGGACAAACCCATCCCGAGGAGACCTGCCGCGGCTGCGAACATCAGATACAGGGTCCCGACCTCGCGGCAGCCCGGCGACAGGACCCAGCGCCTGACGAAACCGGGCTTGTCGGCGTAACGCCCCCTGAACCCGGACGGCGCGGTCTGATCGGTCGAATCCATAATGAATCCTACCGCAGTCCGGCGATCCGCAAAGGGCCGTCACCAGGCGTGAGCGAAGCCCAGGCCCTGAGGGAGAAAGACCGCATTTTGAAAGAACCTGAACGATTTGTTAACGGTGTACTCTACACACCCGGCATACGGAACTCAACGCATTAACCGGCGCGCGGTTCGCGCATTATGTCGCGGCTTGACCGTTTGCCGCCTTGAGATCATTTTCAGTACATACACCAGACAACAGGCGGCCGTTCATGAGCAACCTTGCCCTAACCGACGATATTTTCTTCACGCGTGGCGGTCTCGACAAAGGCGAGGTTCAGCGCCTGGTGGGCAAGTCACTGGCCGGCGCCGACGATGGCGAACTGTTCCTGGAGTACAGCCAGTCGGAAGCCCTGTCGTGGGACGACGGACGGCTGAAAAGTGCGACATTCGACACGAGCCAGGGATTTGGCCTGCGGGCCGTGTCGGGCGAGACGTTCGGCTATGCGCATGCGGCTGAGTTGTCGGAAGCCGCGATCGGCAGGGCGGGCGAGACAGTGCGCGCGGTATCGGCGGGGCATGGCGGCACGCTGGCCCTGCCGCCCCGGGGCACGAC
>CALMVH010000011.1:0-3945 GCA_937873165.1 uncultured Rhodospirillales bacterium | reverse complement strand
AACCAGCGCCTATACGTTCCCGAGAACCCCCTGGAAGGTCAGCGGCTGGAAGCCAAGCTGAAGCTTCTGGCAGATATCGACACCTATGCGCGAGGCCGCGACCCGCGCGTGCGCCAAGTCACAGCTTCGCTGACGGCCAACTGGCAGGCGGTACAGATCATGCGTGCCGAAGGCGACACCGTTGCCGACATCCGTCCGCTGGTGCGCCTGAACGTCAGCGTGATCGTGGGTGAAGGCGATCGGCAGGAAACCGGCAGCTACGGCACCGGCGGCCGCACCGCCTACGATCTGTTCTTCGACGAGTCCCAGTGGAAACATGCCGCCGACGAGGCCATTCGGCAGGCCTGCGTCAACCTGGGGTCCATACCGGCCCCTGCGGGCGAGATGACCGTCGTGCTGGGTGCTGGCTGGCCCGGCATCCTGCTGCACGAAGCGGTAGGGCATGGGCTGGAAGGTGATTTCAACCGCAAAGGCACATCCGCCTTTGCAGGGCTCATGGGCCAGCGCGTCGCGGCGCCGGGCGTTACCATCGTGGACGACGGCACCATCGAGAACCGCCGGGGCTCCCTCACCATCGACGACGAGGGACATCCCAGCCAATGCAACATCCTGATCGAGGATGGCATTCTGGTCGGGTATATGCAGGATCGCATGAACGCCCGGTTGATGGGCCAGCAGCCTACGGGCAATGGCCGGCGCGAAGGCTTCGACAGCCCTGTCATGCCGCGCATGACGAACACCTACATGCGGGGCGGCGACCGTGATCCGGCCGAGATCATCGCTTCGGTAGACAGAGGTTTGTACGCCGTCAACTTTGGCGGCGGCCAGGTGGACATCACGTCCGGCAAATACGTGTTTTCCGCGACGGAAGCCTACATGATCGAGAACGGGCGCATCGGCGCGCCTGTGAAAGGCGCCACCCTGATCGGGAACGGCCCCGTCGACCTGACCAAAATCTCCATGATCGGCAACGACATGCGCCTGGATGATGGTATCGGCACCTGCGGCAAGGATGGCCAGGGCGTACCGGTCGGCGTCGGCCAGCCAACGCTGCGGCTGGACGGCATCACCGTCGGCGGCACGGCTCTTTAACGGGTCATGCCTGCCAGGCGGCATTCAACTATCTGTAAAGGGCTAAAATAGTTACCTATGGGCTTTGGGCTTGCGCTAGTGGAAGCTCCTGCTGAGCGTTGTAACAACTCCGCTGGTAGTAATTTACTTACCATTACCTCGCCATTATGATGCATCCGAAAGCACAATCTCGAATGAGGTTTTCGTGAAGCGTATTCTATCTGTGGTAGTAGCAAGCTTCCTGTGCATACCGTGTGCTTCGCCCCAGGCTGCCACCGATTATGTAACGCCTCCGGATACGGCGATGTTTTTGCGCACCGTCTTGGCGATCGCCCTGCACAACGACCTGACGGATGTTGCTTACTCACAAAAACTTTTCGGACCGAACCTCGTCACCGACAACACAGATAAAAAGATTTTGCATTCGGCTTCAAGTCTTAACCTGACGGGAGGAAGCCAGCCGTCACCAAGCGCGGGCAAGCTGGAGTATTATTACAGCCTGACAGCAATCAAATCGAAATATATGTTCTGGCAGGAACCGGACAAGCTGTTCATGGCCGAACTTGGCTTCGAAAACATCCCTGCTTTCAAGTGCATCAATGGCCGCGATGTGTCGAACGTATTCCGCGCAAACACGAATGTCGGTCTTCTAAATACCCGCTCGCACACGTTCCATGTGGCCCAGGGCGCCAACATTGTAACCGAAATCCAGGTCGATGGGCCGGTTGAAGACGATCAGAACGGTTGCGTGGACGGCCTGACGATCAGCCAACACCATATATCCGAGTTTGTACCCACGGGCGGCTTACCCGGCGGCCCATCCTACGCCGGCAACGCCGCGCCGGCCCCTGCGGCCGCCGGCACCAAGTGACGGGAGCGCTAGCGAGACGTCTTCACAGCGGGTTAGCGTCAGGAGTGCTTACCGTAAGTCGGCCACAAGCGTTGTAGCCGGTACGGGTTTTGTGTAAACCGGCCATCTGTCGGCGGCAAGATCAGTCAGTGACTGCGTGTCCTGCCCCATGTGCAGGCGGTAAACCCAGTAGTTGGTCATCACCTGCTCGACAAAGGCACGGGTCTCGCCTGCCGGGATTGTCTCGATGAACATCAGCGGATCGTCTTCCTGGTCCCCGTTGCGCCAGCGCGCGAGATTTCCCATTCCCCCGTTATACGCGGCCATTACAAGGATGAGATTACCCGACATTGCGCTGGTGTTCAGGAGTGTCCCGAGGTAGCGCTGTCCAAGATCGACGTTGGTGACGGGATCGCGCAGGGCATCGTCCCAATTCTCGGTGCGGCTGGACAGTTGGGCCGCTGTTTGCGGCATCAGCTGCATGAGGCCGATCGCCCCCGCGTCGCTGCGTGCCGTCGGATCGAAGCGCGACTCCTGCCGCATCACGGCGTAAACAAGGGCCGGATCGACGGTAAATCCGCCATGAGGCTGCCAACGGGGCACAGGATAAGGTCCGGCGTCATATTGGCGTCCACCAGTACCTGTCAGGCCGATACCCAGCCGCTGGGATGTTTCTGCAAGGTGGGCGTCGCTTGCGAACGACAGCAAGGCTTCTTTCAAGGCCGGATTCCCCGATGCCTCGATCTGGCGCAGTTCGGCTTCCGCCAGATCTGTCTGTCCGATCTGGGCCAGCGCCAGGGCGCGTGCGCCGGCAGGGATGGATGCAAGAACAGCCTTCTCAGCCCTGGTCTGATCGGGCAACCCGAGCCGGAGGGAAGGTTTCGCGCCGAGCGCGCGTTCTGCCAGCATACCGTAGAAAGTTGCCTTGAAGCTGGCCGCATGCCTGAACTGCGCCTGCGCTTCGGCCGTATCATGCAGGTGCCGCGCGCTGCGCCCCGCCCAATACGCTGCGGCGCTCTCGGCCCAGGCAGGCACGGCGCCCGTACTTTCCATGGCGGAAAAGCGCGTTTCAGCCGTTGCGTAATCTTCGACCCGGTACGCCGTCAGTCCCGCGATCCACAGCGTTTCTTCGGTTGTGTCTTCCGCAACGCTTTGTTCGGCCACGGCATGCGCGGCATCGTCGTCGCCGTCGAACAGCAATCCAGCCGCTACCCGGGCACCCAGCGCCGCTCGATCGGCGGGATCCAGCAGAGACGTGACTTCGCTTTCCTCGAAGGTCTTGCGCGCGGTTACGGCGGAATCATCCTTCAGGTGCGCCAGCACGGTTGTTTCGAAATGCGAAATCCGCCTGGCGTCGGTATTGTTGTAGCTTCCGACGAGACGCAGCTTGGTCAGGGTCGCAATGCCGGCCAGGTGACAGCCGGGCAACTCGGTGCCGACAAACCCGGTGCCGGAACGCGGCCTGACCGGCAGCGGCGCGCTTGCGGGCTTGCGGCGCAGCGCCAGCCGGTAAACATCGGACGCATCCGGCAGGTCGGCGTAGCGTTGCAGCCATTCCGCCAGTTCGGCGTAGCTGGGCTTGGGGGCTGCCGGGCGCAGGTAGTGCGCCGCCAGCAGGGTTCCTTCCAGCCTGTGATCGATCAGTTGTCCTCGTTCGGTTTCCTCCGAAACCCAGTCGCCGATAAACGCCGCCGCAAAGGCAGCCTTGTAGTGCGCCGCGTCTGCCGGCGACAGGTCGAAATCGGCCATAGCGCCGCCGGGAACGGCATTCTGCACCTTCCTGTCGGGCGTCACTGCCGCCGCTGCCTGAACCCCTGCAGGGATCACGCGAACAGTACCATGACTTGTCCACGTCATACCCGCCGTGCCCGTGGTTCCGGCCGACGTCGCGTTCATTACCAGAACGCACACAAAGCCAAACCCGAGCGCTAGGTTCTGCCTCGCATTCGTCCAATTGAACAAAATACGTTCACACCGTTCTCGCATGGCGGGGTTGCTACGCCACTCCTCGTACAAACGAAAGT
>CALMVH010000010.1:7664-8091 GCA_937873165.1 uncultured Rhodospirillales bacterium | reverse complement strand
GTGCAAGGCTGGACCAAGCCCATCGTAATCGGCCGACATGCCTTTGGCGACCAGTACAAGGCCACCGATTTCACCGTGCCGGGCGCAGGCTCGCTGAAGCTGGTCTACACGCCCGACGGCGGCGCGCCCGAGGAGCACGAGGTCTTCCGGTTCACGGGTCCGGGTGTCGCCATGGGCATGTACAATATCGACGAATCCATCGCTGGGTTCGCCCGCGCCTGCCTGAACTACGGGCTGCAGCGGCGCTATCCTGTCTATCTTTCGACCAAGAACACGATCCTCAAGGCCTATGACGGCCGTTTCAAGGATATCTTCGCCGCCATTTACGAAGTGGAGTTCAAGCATTACTTCCAGGCGGCGAGCCTGACCTACGAACATCGCCTGATCGACGACATGGTGGCGTCCTCGATTAAATGGGAAGGCGGCT
>CALMVH010000010.1:0-7654 GCA_937873165.1 uncultured Rhodospirillales bacterium | reverse complement strand
CCTGTGGGCCTGCAAGAACTACGACGGCGACGTGCAGTCGGATTCGGTGGCGCAGGGCTTCGGCTCGCTTGGCATGATGACGTCGGTATTGCTGACGCCGGACGGCAACACGGTCGAGGCGGAAGCCGCGCACGGCACGGTCACGCGGCACTATCGCCTGTGGCAGCAGGGCAAGGAAACTTCGACCAACCCCATCGCCTCGATCTTCGCCTGGACCCGCGCGCTGGGCTACCGCGGCCGCTTCGACAACACCCCAGACGTGCAGGCGTTCGCCGAAACGCTGGAGCGCGTCTGCGTCGAGACGGTCGAGGCTGGGTTCATGACCAAGGACCTGTCGATCCTGATCGGGCCGCAGCAGCAGTGGATGACCACCACCCAGTTCCTAGACAAGCTGGCGGAGCGGCTGGGGGAGGCATTGAAGTGATTTTCTGTCATTACAACCGGTGTGGAGCTATCTGATCTTGCGGCTGGCTACTAGAACCCGAGTCCACCGGCTGTTACACACCGCACGGTGACGTGACAGCGTTCTGAAGACGGCGGCTAGCAACCGGCATTAATTTTTTGCAAATCCTTTGCGGTTTAGACCTTACCTTCGCGCAATTGCGGAAGGCGGCGGACCATGGACGCGGATACGATCTATCTTGGGGCCTTTGCAGGCATCCTCGCGACGCTTTTCGGGCTCAACATCGTCCTCGCCCGCTTCATGCGCGACCAGAAGTTTCTGGTCATCGACCTGATCGTCGCGGGCATCGCGTTCTTCTTCATCCTTGACAAGAACGCCATGGCAGGGGTGCTGGGCGTGTCGCAGAACAAGACCTGGATGCTGCTGGGCGTATGCCCGCTTCTTCTGGGCACCATTGCCGGGTCCGGCATCATCACCCGCGTGACGGAGATGAAGGATGCCTCGCCGCGCGCCTACCGCTTTCTGTTCTTCACGATCATATTGCAAGTGGTGGGCGTGCTGGCGTTCGCGGCGCCCACGGTGCTGGGCTTTGCGGGACCTCACGGGCTCGACCTTGCCGTGGAGACACGGCTGATGCCCCTCGGCTTCGCGATAATCAGTGGCGTGATCGGCTTTGCTTGGTTCCTTGCCATCGTCATGACGCCCGCGCAGCTGGGTGAATGGCGGTCCGCGACCCTGTTCGGCGCCGTGCTGTTCTCGATCTTTCTCGCAACGTACTCGCTGGTATCGTTCCGCAAACTGCCGCTGGACGAAAGCATCTCGAACGAGATGCGGCTGGCCGTGATTGGATCGCTGATCTGCTTTGCCTTGTCGGTCTACCGCCGGGCGCAGTTTGCCAACATGAAGCACGAGCGCAACCAGGCCGCCAAGCGCGAGCGCTCGCACGATTGGGGGGAAAAGCAGGTTTCGCGCCAGCAGATCAACCAGGCGCACCTGATGCAGGTGCTGAAGCGCGAGAAGGAGCTGGAAGCGGAACTGCGCGCGCGCGAGATGGAGCAAATGGAAGCCCTGCGCGCCGCCAAGGAGGCCGCCGACGAAATGGCCAAGAACAAGGCGCAGTTCCTCGCCTTCATGAGCCACGAGATCCGTACGCCGCTGAACGGCATCATGGGCATGGTGCGCCTGCTGATGAGCACGGACATCAGCGAGCAGCAGCGCGACTATATCCAGACCCTGAACTATTCCGGCGACGCGTTGCTGTCGCTGGTCAACGACACGCTGGATATCTCCAAGATCGAGGCGGGCCAGCTGGTGCTGGAAAGCATCGATTTCGACCTGCAACGGCTGGTCAGCAGCATTATCATGCTGATGAGCGCGCGCGCCAGCGAGAAAAACTTGCTGATCCGCAACGACATCGGCGGCTCGGTGCCCCGCTTCATCAAGGGCGATCCGACCCGTCTGCGCCAGATCCTTTTGAACCTGATCAACAATGCCATCAAGTTCACCGAGGAAGGCGGGGTGACGGTGGCCGTGCGCCTGCTGTCCAGCACCGGCCCGCACGTCAATCGCCTGCGGTTCGAGGTGCAGGATACCGGCCCCGGCATATCCGAAGAAGGGTGCAGCCGCCTGTTCAAGGAATACAGCCAGGTCGATGCTTCCACCACGCGGGTCTACGGCGGCACGGGACTTGGCCTCAGCATCTGCAAGCAGCTGGTACAGGCGATGCAGGGCGAGATCGGCGTCAGCAGCCTGATCAACCAGGGCAGCACCTTCTGGTTCGTGATCGATTTCGAAGAGTCGGCGGACGACAATTTAGGCGAGATGCCCAGCAAGACTCCAGGTTCGCCGGTACTGTCGGCCATGGTGGTGGAGGATAACGAAATCCACCAGAAGGTGATTGGCGGCTATCTGCGGCTCGATGGGCATGATGTCACGCTGGTCAGCAATGCCGAGGACGCGCTAGCGCAATTCGATCGCAAGCATTTCGACGTGCTGCTGATGGATGTGAACCTGCCCGGCATGGACGGCAACGAGGCGACGCGCCGGATTCGCGCCAACTCCGACCGAGTCAAGGCAACCGTGCCGATTATCGCGATCACCGGCAACACCGCGCCCTTGGACATCGATGGCTGCCGCGTCGCCGGCATGGACGATTTCGTCGGCAAGCCAGTCGATCCTGACGCCCTGCGCGCGACGGTGCTGGCAACGCATGCCACGTGGCTGGAACGCCGTGGGTCCGATCCTGGTCAGGCCCGGGCGGCAAGTTCCGCCGTCGGCTCACGGTCCGCCCCGGGCTCGCCATGCCGCGTACTGGTGGTGGACGACAGCGAGATCAATCAGAAAGTGATCGCGGGTTTCCTGTCGGCGGGCCGGCACGAGGTCACCATCGTGGCGAGTGGTGAAAAGGCCGTGTCGCTGGCGACAAACCACGCGTTCGACCTGATCCTGATGGATGTGACCCTGCCGGGGATCGATGGGCTTGAAGCGGCGCGCCGCATCCGGAATCTGCCCGATCCGGCACTGGCAAGGGTGCCGATCGCGGCGATCACCGGCAACACAGGGCGCGACGACATCAAAGCCTGCTACGATGCCGGAATGGGAGATTTCCTGGGCAAGCCCATCGACCCTGCCGCGCTGGATGCACTGATCGAACGCGTGCGGCAGCCCGCGGTCCAGGCTGCCGCCGTGTTCTCCCTGCCGCTGCCCAACGCTCCCGCAGCTGTTGCAGCGGCGGCTGTCGCCCCCCCGGTGGTTGCGGCATCTTTTTCGCTCGACGATTACCTGCCCGCCGGAAGCCAGGATATCCAGCTTCTGGATACCAATGTGCTGTCGCGGTTGACGAAAGCGTTCGACGCGGCTGCGCTGAGCGGTCTGATTGACGACATGCTGCACGAAACCGTGCCGCTGATCGAGGGCATGGCATCGGCCCTGCAGAGTGCCGACATGACCGCCCTCAGATCCTGCGCGCATACCCTGAAGGGCATGGCCATGACTCTGGGCGTGGTCGGAGTTGGCGAGATTGCCGCCGATATCGAAAGCTCGATCCAGCGCGGAGAAAGCGCCGAAGTGCTTGAAGCCATGATCCGGCAGATTGATGACGTATTCCACGCATCGCAGGGCGCGATCTATCAATGGCGCGAACGCAACCTGGTGGAAGCAGGCTGACAGCCGCGGTTCGGCCGGCAAAAGGCGGGGCCTGTCGGAAGCCGCGCCAAAGATCAATATGCTTTTTTGCAACATCCGAAAAATATTTTATTGAAGCCTAAAGATTCCCCGTGTTAAGCCGCACTCAACGAAACGGACCACGGACAGGTAGATGACTTCTTTTGCGAAAAGCCGCTTTCGGCTTGCCACCGTCGTCGTGATGCTTCTGTCGATGGTGTCTGGCCCGTGTTTTGCGCTGAATTGCGTCGAGTATGTGCGAAAAGTCTCCGGCCTCGCCATCTCGGGTGATGCCTGGCAGTGGTGGGGCAACGCCGGCGGCCGGTACGAGCGCGGACACGTGCCGAAGGAATCCGCAATCCTGGTGTTCGATCACACCGGCAGCATGGAGCATGGGCATGTTGCCATCGTTTCGCACCTGATGAACCCGCGCCTGATCACCATCAACCATGCCAACTGGGCGCGCATGCGTTCGCTGAAGGGGCATGTCAGCACCGGCGTGCTGGTCGAGGACGTATCGGACAAGAACGACTGGACAGAGGTTAAAGTGTGGGACGAAAGCAGCCAGAGCTTTGGCCGTTCGAACCATATCCTCGGCTTCGTCTACAATGCGCCGGGCAAGACAGGCGACGACTTGGTGGCGGAGAATTCGAGCGGCGACGGCGCGGCCACCGAGTCCGCGATCAAGGACATCGACAACCAGTAAGATCGTCCGCGTTTATCGGTAATCGACGGCGTACCTGACTCTGCATGCGGATCGCGACCTGGAACATCAACTCCGTGCGGCTGCGCATCGACCTTGTGCGCCGTCT
The DNA here is from genome assembly GCA_937873165.1 of uncultured Rhodospirillales bacterium. Taxonomy (GTDB): domain Bacteria; phylum Pseudomonadota; class Alphaproteobacteria; order CALMVH01; family CALMVH01; genus CALMVH01. Next base: position 3,277 of record CALMVH010000010.1, on the reverse strand, counting down.
GCTGAACGAGATGTCTCCCGATATCCTGTGCCTACAGGAAACCAAGGCGCCGGACGAAGCCTTTCCTGACGAAGCCTTGGCCGAGGCGGGATACGGGTTCATCCACAAGCATGGCATGAAGGGCTACAATGGCGTGGCGATGATCGCCCGCGCGCCCTTCGTCGAAACAGCGGTCCGGAACTGGTGCGAGCGGCAGGACTGCCGGCACGCGGTGGCGACGCTGCCGGGCGGGACCGAACTGCACAACGTCTACGTTCCGGCTGGCGGCGACGTACCCGATCCCGCTTTGAATGACAAGTTCGCCCACAAGCTGCGCTTTCTCGACGAGCATGCCGCCTGGTTCGCCGAACGCCGCGCGGCGCATCCGCACATGATCCTGGTGGGCGACCTGAACGTCGCGCCCTTGGAACATGAGGTCTGGTCGCACAAGCAGTTGCTGGGCGTCGTGTCGCACACGCCTGTCGAGGTTCAGAAGTATGCTGCCTGGCAGCAGGCAGGACATTTCAGGGATGCCGTGCGGAAGTTCACCCCGGCCTCAGAGAAACTGTATTCATGGTGGAGCTACCGCAACCGCGACTGGAAGGCCTCCAACCGGGGCCGCAGGCTGGACCATATCTGGGTAACGCAGCCGCTGATCGACCGGGTAACGCGCGCGGAAATCCTGACGCATGTGCGCGACTGGGAACGCGGCAGCGATCACGTGCCGGTCGTGGTGGATATCGACTAGCCGGAACAGTGGGTTATCGCAGGTAGTCCAGGTTGAAGTCGCCAGCGACCAAATCCTCGGCCAATTCCTTGATCTGCGCCTCGTCCAGGGCTTCCATCGATTGGTCGGGATCGTTGATCGGCATCTTGTAGGCCGATGCGATCTCGTCTTCCGGAGTCAGGCTGACCAGCAGCACGTGCTTGCTGGTCGCGAAGTTCTTCGCGGCCTGGGGGCTCAGCGCGACCTTGTTGGTCTTGCCTTCCTCGTTCGTCATGATCAGGTGCGCGGTACCACCTGTGGTGCCAACGCCCACGACATCAGCCATGTCGGCTTCATCGCCCACGATGATCGGAATGCAGTTCTCCCGCGACAACACATCGATGGCCATCAAGCTCTCCCCAGTCGATGCGGTTCAACTAGTTCGAAACGGCTTGGCTTGTCAACAGAAGCCGTTACCGTTCGTGGCGCTTGGCCGCCGACCATTGACGCCGAGCAAAATCACGAAGCTGTTTGTCGCGCTTGTCGTCGGGTGACTCCGCACAGGTTCCACTCGGAACATCCAGGCGAATCTGGGTTTTCAAGCGGGTGGATGGATTTGCAAGGTCATGTGGATTTACGGGCTGATGAGAAAGCGGCATCAAATCAATGTCCTGGGAAACGTTTGGGTCGAAAGGCGGATGTTCGCGAAAGCAGGTGAGCGGTAGAATCGAAGCGTTTTTGCTGAACGGGCGAGCGGGCCACTTGGCTGAACCCATTCAGCAAGAGCCATTGATTGTAGGCGGCCCCATGCGCTTGCAATAACTGCGACTGGAAGGCTGGCAGGTTTACCCGTTGCTGTAGAACGACCAGCTGGTCGTCCAGGCTGCTCGGTAATCTGGTTTCAAGCCGCGCAGCAAATTCAGGAAGCAGCCGGTGGCGCTCGGCGATCCCTCGCAGGCTCCGGGCCTTGGACGATGAGTCGATCGAGGCGTGGACCTTGCTCATTTGCCCAAGAAACAGCTCGGGCGTGCTGTCGGAATCCACTGGCCTTACCGCCAGCACGGATCTCTCGCGAGGCGAGAGCAGGGCAAGCATGTCATGCTGGAAATCGTTCAACGGCGGGCCACGGCGATGGCGCCGTTTCAGCAGGTCTTCCTCGGGTTTCGTCATGTCCTGCAGGCGGACGGGCGAGGGCGGCTGCGGCACGCACCCGAGCCGCGCGATCACCGCGGCACGGCGCTGTTGTTCAGATCCTTCGCGGTCTTCGTCGCGGCTCATGACCTGCTCTTTACAGTACATAGCTGTCATAACACAAGGGAACTTTCCGTGCGCCTCGCATCTTCAACACGTATGCAACAAACACCCCCACAGCTGCCGCCCTATCCCCGCGACCCTGTCGAGACACCCGGCCCCGACTCACCGGGCCCCGGACAGGAACAGGAACTGCCGGGCGGCGAGCCGGTGGAGATGCCGGAGCCCGGCCAGGACATGCCGGTCGAAATGCCGCCGATGGAGCCGGATTACCCAGGAATGCCGCCTCTTACGGATTGAAGCGGCTCGATATCCAGGTGCCATAGGATGGCCTTAATATAAGGCCATCCACGATGGGTCATGGCCGGCATCCATCCTTTTCCGTGCTCGGGGGCGTTTCAACGCCGCAGGTCGTGAGCCTGATCCTGACTTTTCCAGGCCTGACCGGCTGGAAACGGCGGGTTCACGCGTTTATCGTTACCAGGCTCCGCAACAACAACACCGCGATCCTGGCGTGGAGCGCGTTGACCGGCCTGGCAGCTGGGTGCGCTGTCGCCCTGCTCGGCGGCAGCGTTGCGGCTTTGCGGGCCGTTTTCTTCCATATTGCATTTTCCATGCACCTCAGCAGCGCGCCGGACCTCGATCCCTGGCGGATGGTGCTCGTACCGTGCGTTGGCGGCCTAGGTGTGGGCGTGGTAACCCGGGTGCTGCGCCGGCTTTCGCCGCGGGAGGCCATCGACGCGATCGAGGCCAATGCCCTGCACGGCGGCCGCATGTCGTTGCGCGACAGCCTGCAGATTGGCGGTACCACCGTTCTGTCGGGGGGCGTCGGGGCGTCGGTCGGCCTTGAGGCGGGTTACACGCAGCTGGGCGCGGCCCTGGGCTCTTACCTGGGGCGGATGTTGCGCCTGCGCCGCGACGATGTGCGTACTCTGGTGGCGTGCGGTGCGGCGGGCGGCATCGCGGCGGCGTTCAACGCGCCTCTGGCCGGGGCCTTCTACGCGTTCGAGCTGATCCTCGGGTCATACATGCCCGCCTCGCTGGGGGCCGTCGCCATCGCGGCATTGTCGGGCATGATGACCGGGCGCGTGCTGATCGGGACACAACCCATCTTCCGCCTCGATGCCAACGCCACGGTGCATACCGCCGATTACTTCATCTTCGGCCTGTTAGGCCTGGGGGCGGCGGTTGTCAGCATCGCGGTGATGCGGGGCGTCACCTTGACCGAAACCCTGTTTCGCCGCAACGCCATACCGGCCTGGGGGCGTCCGGCTGCCGGCGGCTTCTTGCTGGGGCTTCTGGCGCTGATGTTTCCATCCGTCCTCGGCAGCGGCCATGGCG
>CALMVH010000009.1 GCA_937873165.1 uncultured Rhodospirillales bacterium | reverse complement strand
CAGGTATTTAATATGAAAACGAACGTCACCGGGTATCCGAAAGACCGTCTTCGATGAACGAGATCATCATCGTCGACGACCGAGTGACGAACCGAAATATTCTGCATCGCCTTAGCGCTATGCTTGAACCGGATGCCGTCATCCACAGCTTTGCCGATCCAACTTCCGCCATCGAGCGGATCAAGCTGCATCAAGCCGACCTGATCATCACCGACTTCAAGATGCCCGGCATGAATGGCGCCGAGTTCATCGCGTATTGCCGCACCAACATCCCGCATTTCGACGCGCCGATCATCGTGGTCACTGCCTACGAAGACCGGGAGTTCCGCTACGAAGCGCTGGAAGCAGGCGCCACCGAATTCCTGATGAGCCCCATCGACCACCGCGAGTTCACCACGCGGGTTCGCAACGTGCTGTCGATGCAGCGTCATGCCCGCGCCTTGCGCAAGCGAGCGGCGCACCTTGAAACCGAACTCGACTCATCCTGGGCGCAGCACGCCGAAACCGTGGATCGCAGCGAACGGCGCCTGCGCAGCGTGGTGGACAGCAACCCGAACATGATCTTCGCCATGTCGGAAACCGGCATCGTGACCGTTGCCAACAACGCCTTTGCGGCGGCATGCGGCATGTCGGTCGAGGAGATCGCCGACAGGCCCCTGCGCCATGTGGTAAAGGACAATTTCTTTGTCGAGCGCATGCTGCTGGGCGACCAGGACGTGCGCACCCGCCGCGCCCCGACCCGCAGCGAAATCCGCTTTGGCACGGTGTCGGGCGCCGACATGTACATGCAGGTCAGCAAGACGACGCTGATCAGCCCCGATGGCGAGGCTGAAATCCTGACGGTGCTGACCGACATCACGCAGCGCCGCCAGGCGGAGGAGATGCTGGCATCGGCCAAGCGCGCGGCAGAAGCCGCCAATGCGGCAAAAAGCGATTTCCTAGCCAATATGAGCCACGAGCTGCGCACGCCCCTGAATGCCGTGATCGGGTTTGCCGAGTTGTTGAAACGCGAAATGCCGGCGGGGGCGGACGAGGCCTACTTCCGGTATTGCGACTACATTGTCGATGGCGGCGAACACCTCCTGAAGATCATCTCCGACGTGCTGGACATGGCGCAGATCGAATCGGGCCGCATGCAGTTGAACGAAAGCGAGATCGAGGTCGACTTGCTTCAGGCTGAAACCAGCCGGCTGCTGGCGGCCGCCTCGCACGAGCGTGGCGTGGCGCTGGTTACGCGGGCCCCGCCGGATCTGCCCGCCATCTGCGTCGATACCGCGAAGTTCCGGCAGGTGCTCGTGAACCTGGCGGACAATGCGCTCAAGTTCAGCGCGCGTGGAACCAGCGTCGTGATATCGGCAGCCTTGACCGCAAATGGCGGGCTTCTGGTGGATGTGATCGACCACGGCACCGGCATGAGCCCCGACGAGATCGAGATCGCGCTGACACGCTTCGGACGCGTGGGCTCGCCGACGCTCAGCCATCCTGGAACCGGTCTGGGGCTTCCCCTATCGGCGGATTTGGTTCGCCTGCATGGCGGTACGCTGGCGATCGACAGCACGCCTTCGGTCGGGACCACCGTCCGCATCATCCTGCCGCCGGAACGGGTTCTCGCCGGTACCGACGCCGCGCAGCCGTCATGCCAGTTGGGCTGAAAAGCCTCTACAACGGCATAGCCGGGCGCCTCAGGAACCGCAAGGATACCGAGCATGTGCAGGCTATCATCAGGGTATCGCTGATTACCCTGGTGGCGATCTACCTGAACTTGGATCTATCAGGCGTACGCGGTCCCTTCGCTGTCTGGGGTGACCGGCTGGCCATAGGCTATACCGTGGCCTCCATCGCGGTTCTGGGGTGGATCGTCGCCGATCCGGAAGTCTCGCTATTCCGCCGCTACCTCGCCATGGTGGCGGAGCATTCGCTGGAGTCGCTTTGCCTGATCCTGGAAGGAGAACGCGCCGCGCCCCTGTTCCTGATCTATGTCTGGGTGTCGCTGGGCAATGGCTTCCGGTACGGCGTGACGCCCTTGTTGTGGTCGACCGCTGTATCGACCGTCGGCTTCTGCGCGGTGATCGTGTTCTCCGACTTTTTCCGGTCGATCCTGCCAGTGTCTATCGGCATGGCGCTGACGCTGGTCGCGATCCCCCTGTACGCCGCTTCGCTGATCCGCCAGTTGCACGCCGCCAAGATCAATGCGGAGCAAGCCAACCGCGCGAAAAGCCGGTTCCTTGCGACAGCCAGCCACGAGTTGCGGACGCCGCTCCATTCGATCATTGGCCTTAGCGACCTGCTGCAATCGACCGGTCTGACGCCGGATCAGGCGGAGATGATCCGCACCGTGCGCAACTCAGGCGGCGCCCTGTTGAACCTAGTCGAGGATGTCCTGGACATCTCCAGCATCGAAGCCGGGCGCATGGTGTCGAACACGATCGATTTCCCTCTGTTCGAGGGACTGGCCGAGACCATGGCCATTGTGCGCACGCAGGCCTCGGCCAAGGGCCTGAACCTTTGCCTGCGCATTGCGCCCGACACGTCCAGCGATGTGACCGGTGACTGGAAGCACCTTCGTCAGGTTCTGCTCAACCTGCTGACCAACGCCATCAAGTTCACCGGCGAAGGCCAGATCGGGCTGGAGGTATCGCGCTCTCCCTCCCTGGCCAAGGGCTTGCGCTTCGTCGTCTCGGATACCGGCATCGGCATCGACGCCAGGAACATCGCGCGCATCTTCGATACATTCGTGCAGACGGACGAGACGGTTACCCGGTCGCACGGCGGCGTTGGACTTGGTTTGGCCATCGTGCGCCAGATCGTGACGCTGTTGCACGGCACGATCGATGTTGAAAGCGAACTGGGCCGGGGGTCGCGCTTCATCGTCGATATACCCTTGACCGAGCGTGGCGAACCCTCTGCCCTGCCCGCCTGCCGTCCTGTTTTGTTTACACGCGATCTGGCGCTGGCGGCAGCCTTGCGCCATGCCTGCCCGGCCTTGGAGATCGCCTCCGACCTCGCGCAGGTTCTCGAAAAGTCGGATATTCCGACCGTCGTTCTGGTCGATAACCGAGACGGCAGCATGCCGGTCCACGCGATTGTACCGGGGCTTGCATTCGTGCAGGCCTCGCTCGTTGCCGTGACGGCTTCCAGGCTTGCCGAGGCCGAACCCGCATTCGTGACCCTCCTGCCGGCCGAACAGGCTGTGGAGCGGATCGGGCGCGTGCTGCGCATCGGGGCCGCCACGGCGTATCGTCGGGAAATATCGACGGGCAGCCGTGAACCCGTTTTCCCAGCCAGCGAAATACAACAGGCCACCATCGCGGGACGCCGCGTCCTAGTCGTGGACGACAGTGCCGTGAACCGGATGGTAACGGACAAGATCCTGCGTTCCAACGGTTTCGAACCGGTACTGGCGGAAGATGCGGACAGGGCGCTGGATATTCTGGGCGAACAGGAATTCGACATCCTTCTGCTCGATATCAACATGCCGGGACTGAGCGGCATCGACATCATCAAAACCTATCAGTTCATGCGGATGGGCATGGAGATGCCGCCGATCGCTGTATTTTCCGCGGAAGTGACAGCTGACATGCGCCGCACCTGCACCGAGCTCGGGGTCGCGCTGTTTCTCCCAAAACCCAGCGAACCCAGAGTGATACTGGAACGCCTGAGAGGCTTGCTGCATTTCAGAGGAGCCGATACTTCCGTGGCCGTGCCCGAGGCCCGCGCGATCGCTATCACAAAGACTGCCCGAACCGAGTCCCGAGGCCGCTTTCCGGTCATCGACCGTCATGCCGTACGCAGCCTGATGGAGCTTGGCAACGGATCGGGCTTCCTGCGGGAGTTGGCGCGGGAGTTTACCTACGACGCCGACACGGTCCTGCTTGCTGTCGACCGCGCCGTGCACCAGCGCAGCCTGACCGATTTCTGGGATCATGTGCACGCTCTACGAGCGAGCGCCGCCAATGGCGGCGCGCGCCAGATCGCAATCCAGTGCACGGAGGCCACCAACAATGGCCGCGCCAGCTTCCTGACTAGGGGTACCGAGTATGCCACTGCCTTGCGCCAGGAATACGTACGCTACACCCGCGCCATGACCCGCCTGCTGAGGGAAGACGTAGCCAAGCCGCAGATGATGGAGGTTACAGAGCGCGAAC
>CALMVH010000008.1:3620-7333 GCA_937873165.1 uncultured Rhodospirillales bacterium | reverse complement strand
TATATAAATATATCCAAAGAAAAATAAAAATCAGTAATAACAGTACTGTTAAAGATAGTCCAACTCTAGATTTCGTAAACCATAAAAAGAAACGTGGCTGATACGTAGTTTCTACGAACCTTCTTGAGTTATCTTGGCGCAAAGAAGACTTACTTTTATCACTCATTCTAAAACACTTTGGTTACTAGGTCTGCTACCAAGTAGCATTAAGGGCGTTGACTAGCGAAATGCAACAGAAAAGTTGTTTCTCTATGAAAAATATCGCGTTATGCGAAATCGGTGATAGTCTGGGTCAGCGGGTCGCCCGTCGTGCCGGTAGCGTAGTATCCCGCATAGGTGTTGCCGTTGCTGTAGTTGTCGGTCAGTTCCGACATGACGTTCGGGCTGGTGTAGACCTGCACCTGGGTGAACGTAGGCGCGGCTATGGTGAGGTTGCCGACCCATGAACCCCGCGCTGTAGGGATCGTTCCGTCTAAAGCGCTGTTGCCGTCGCGGCGGTTTTCGCCCATTTTACAGCTATGTCCCCATGGTCTCCCGAAAGCTGGCAGGCGAAGCCGGCGAAGCAACTGCCCTCGTATCCTAATCCGGCCGAAGTCGCGCGCGCGACCGATACGCTGCGGCGGTTTCCACCGCTGGTGTTCGCGGGCGAGGCGCGGCGGCTGAAGGCTCATCTTGGGCGGGTGGCGCAGGGGCAGGCGTTCGTGCTGCAATGTGGCGATTGCGCCGAAAGCTTCGACCAGTTCAGCTCCTCCGCCGTGCGCGACACGTGCCGCGTGATCCTGCAGATGGCAGTTGCGATGACCTTCGCGACCGGTCTGCCGGTGGTCAAGATGGGCCGTCTGGCCGGGCAGTTCGCCAAGCCGCGCAGCGACGAACTGGAAACACGGGGCGACGAGGCGCTGCCGAGTTACCGCGGCGACATCATCAACGGCGCGGAGTTTACGCGGCAAGCGCGCATCCCCGATCCGGCGCGCATGCTGCAAGCCTACAACCAGTCCGCGGCAACGCTGAACCTGCTGCGCGCCTTCGCCCAGGGCGGGTACGCCGACCTGCACCAGGTGCACAAATGGACGTTGGGCTTCGTCGCCAACAGCCCGCAGGGGCAGCGCTATGAGCAACTGGCGCAGCAGATCGACGACGCGCTGCGCTTCATGGCGGCCTGCGGCATCACGGGCGGTACCATGCCCTCCATTCGCGAGACCGAGTTCTTCACCAGCCACGAAGCGCTGTTGCTGCCTTACGAGCAGGCGCTGACGCGTACCGACAGCACAACAGGCGACTGGTACGACGTGTCGGCGCACTTCTTGTGGATCGGCGACCGCACGCGCGACCTCGGCGGCGCACATGTCGAGTTCATGCGCGGCATCCGCAATCCGATCGGGCTGAAGGTCGGTCCCAGCATGGACGAGAACGAACTGCTGCGCCTGATCGAGGCCCTGAACCCCGGCAACGAACCCGGCCGGCTGACGCTGATCGTGCGCATGGGGGCCGACAAGGTGGCCGACAAGTTCCCGCCGCTGCTGCGGGCCGTCCAGAAATCGGGCTTCGGCACTTCGTGGATCTGCGATCCCATGCATGGCAATACGATCAAGTCCTCGACCGGCTACAAGACGCGGCCCTTCGACCGCATCCTGTCGGAGGTCCGCAGCTTCTTCGCGGTCCACGAACAGGAAGGCGTGCAGCCGGGCGGTGTGCATCTGGAAATGACAGGCCAGGACGTGACCGAATGCACCGGCGGCGCACAGGCCATCGGCGACAACGCTCTGTCGGAACGCTATCATACCGTCTGCGACCCCCGCCTGAACGCCAGCCAGGCGCTGGAACTGACCTTCCTGATCGCCGACGAGCTCAAGCGGCTGCGCGGCGGGGGACAAACTCAGGCTGCGGAATAGCCTGCGGTGTTGCTGCGGTCGCGGATCAAGTCCGGTGCTTCAATCGAATACAGCTTGGAACCAAACCGGCGTGTTTGGCTTCAGGTAACCGATGGTTCGCTGTCGCTGAACGGGATCGGACTCGAGCCCCGCGACGGTGCAGCCATCAAGGCTGAAACGGCCCTGACCTTGGAAGCGAAGGCGGGGTCGGATGTTTATTGTCTGATCTTGCATGACGAAGAAGGAAATCATGAAAAATTCTCCCAGTATCGGTGAAGAAGATGCCAAGAAGGTCTCGGCGGAACTCGCGAAGGTTCTTGGCGACACCTATGTTATCTACATGAAGACGCATGGTTTTCACTTCAATGTGGAAGGTCCTAACTTCCACGAGTTGCATATCCTGTTGGAAGATCAGTACAAGACGTTGTGGAAGTCGGCCGACGTTGTCGGTGAGCGCATCCGTGCGCTGGGTCACTACGCCCCAGGCGCCTTCAGCGACATGATCGCCTTGTCGGGCTTGACCGAGGAAAAAGGCGTTCCGTCGCCGGACAACATGCTGCAGCAGTTGATCAACGATCACGACACCGTGTGCAACCGCCTGAAGGGTTCGCATGAGGTCGCAGAAAAGGCCGAGGACAGCGGCACGACGTCCCTGTTGGAGGAGTTGCTGCTCGCCCACCAGGAGATGACGTGGATGCTGCGCAGCCAGGCCAAGAAGATCACCGGCGATTACGTGGTGAAGTCGGTAACGGACGACCTGAAGTAATATCGAATGGTACCTTAGGCGGAGGTGAAGGATCTGACCTCGTTTCAGGTCCTTCCCTGCGTTTAACTGATCTTTCTCAAGACTCGCCAGTCAGGGCCTGCCCGATTGCATGGGTCAACGCCTTGTTGTCCGGCTTGGTGAGGCTTGAGAACCATGTCACAAGGTTTCCATTCCGGTCGATGACGTATTTATAGAAGTTCCAGCGCGGCCTGCCAAAGAACCCTGCCTTGCTGTCGACCCATCTATAGAAAGGATGCGCCTCGTCGCCCGTGATGCGGGTCTTGCCCGTCATCGGGAAAGTCACATGGAACTTCAAGTCGCAGAAATCCTTGATCTGCGCTTCGCTGCCTGTCTCCTGGTTGAAATCATTGGAGGGTACGCCGAGCACCACCAAGCCCTTGTCCTTGTAATCCGTCCATAGTTTCTGCAGCCCTTGATATTGCGGCGTGAACCCGCAGGCCGAGGCGGTGTTCACCACAAGAAGCGCCTTGCCCGCGTACCCAGCCAACGGGATCACATCGTCATCGACAATGCCGTGAAAAGTGAACTGGTATGCGTTGTCTGCCGGAGTGGGTTCGTTGATCATGGACTGGGTTTAGCAGATCGACTACAGGCAAGGCCATGACCATTCTCGTCACCGGTGCGGCCGGTTTTATCGGCTTTCACACCGCTCGTGCCCTGCTGGAACGGGGCGAAGCGGTGATCGGGATCGACGATCTGAACCCGTACTACGACGTCGGGCTGAAGCACGCCCGGCTCGATCAGCTAAGACGCTTCCACGAGTTCGGGTTCTTCCAGGACAACATCGCCGACCGCGCCGCGATGTTTGCCCTGACAGACAGGCTGTCGCAGGTGACGGGCATCGTGCACCTCGCGGCGCAGGCGGGCGTGCGCTATTCGTTAGAAAACCCTTACGCTTATATCGAGTCTAACGTGATGGGGCAGGTGGTGATGCTCGAACTGGCGCGGCACCTGCCGAACTGCCGTCATTTCGTTTACGCCAGTTCTTCCTCGGTCTACGGTGGCAACGCCAAGCTGCCATTCTCCATCGACGATCCGGCAGAGGATCCGGTGTC
>CALMVH010000008.1:0-3610 GCA_937873165.1 uncultured Rhodospirillales bacterium | reverse complement strand
TACGGAATGCCGGCCACTGGATTGCGGTTCTTCACCGTGTACGGTCCCTGGGGTCGACCCGACATGGCTTACTTCAGCTTTGTGAAGGCGGCATTTGACGGCACGCCCGTGCGCTTGTTCAATAACGGCGACATGCGGCGCGACTTTACCTATATCGACGATATCGTGGCGGGCATTCTCGCGGTACTGGACCGGCCGAACGGCAACGCCCTGTATAACCTCGGCAACCATAACAGCGAGACTTTGAGCGATTTCGTGGCGGCGATCGAGGCCGCAACAGGCCGGACGCTGGTCAAGACGAACGAACCGATGCAAAAGGGCGATGTACCCTCGACCTATGCCGATATCGCGGCCAGCCGGCGCGACTTCGGTTTCGATCCAAGGACCTCGATCGCCGCGGGCATCCCCAAATTTGTCGAATGGTACTGCGACTATTACAAGGTGCCACTTGCTCTTTCCAGGGCAGGGACCTAGTATACCCCCGGTATTTCAGGAAGGTTTCGAAAGATGGCCCGTGTCACCGTAGAAGATTGCGTCATGAAGGTTCCGAACCGGTTCGAACTGGTGATGATTGCCTCGCAGCGCGCGCGTGAGATCGCTGGCGGCGCCGGTCTGACGGTAGACCGTGACAACGACAAGAACCCGGTAGTCGCGCTGCGCGAAATCGCGGATGGCACCGTGGCGCTAGAGACCCTGCGCGAATCGATGGTCAAGGGCCACCAGCGTGTGCTGCCGATGGAAGAACCCGAGGACGAAATCATCGAATTGATGGATGGGGAGCAGGGCTGGGTGCGTCCGGAAGCCCGCACCGAGGACGGCGTTGAACGGGAAGAGGAACTGGAAGGGCGCGAAGCCTTTGCCGATGCCGACGACGAGAGCGAGGAGTTCTCGCCCGAGGAAGCGTTGGAAGACGAGCCCGATCTCGGAGACGCGGCAGAATAACGCTTGGCAACTTGCTCCAATAGTTGTCTTTTGGTCGTCCTTCCCGGCAGGGCGGGGATCCAGACCGACTGTTGTTCTGTGTGCAAGATGAGTAATAATCTAGACCCCTGCCTGCGCGGGAGTGACCGGATCTCATCAGCCGACGACCATTCCGCATGATTCGCCAGTACGAGCTGGTCGAGCGGGTCCGCAGCTACGATCCGAATACCGACGAAGATGCGCTGAACCGTGCCTACGTTTATGCCATGAAGATGCATGGCAGCCAGGTACGGGCATCGGGCGACCCGTACTTCTCGCACCCCCTGGAAGTCGCGGGCATCCTGACGGGGATGAAGTTGGACAGCGCGTCCATCGTAACGGCGCTGTTGCACGACGTCGTCGAGGATACCCCGGCGCGGCTGGACGATATCAAGAAAATGTTCGGCAACGAGATCGCCCAGCTGGTGGATGGCGTGACCAAGCTGGCGCGCATCCAGATGCCGGGCGAGGAAGTCAGCAAGAGCACGATCCAGGCGGAAAACTTCCGCAAGCTGGTTCTGGCGATGAGCCAGGATATTCGCGTGCTGCTGGTGAAACTGGCCGACCGGCTGCACAACATGCGCACGCTGCACTACTGCGCGCCCGACAAGCGCAAGCGCATCGCGCGCGAGACGCTGGACATTTACGCCCCATTGGCCGAGCGCATCGGCATTCACCAAATCAAGGACGAGTTGGAAGACCTCGCCTTCGAGCAACTGAATGGGGAAGCGCGCGAGGGAATCGTGACGCGGCTGGCCTACCTGCGCAACGAAGGCGGCGATGTCGCGGAACGCATCATCCAGGAACTGACCACGCGCCTGACCGCCGTTGGACTGCATCCGGTGATTACGGGCCGTGAAAAGTCGCCCTACTCGATCTGGCGCAAGATGCAGCGCAAGAACGTGCCGTTCGAACAACTGTCGGATATTATGGCGTTTCGCGTGGTGGTCGACTCCATCGGCGAGTGCTACCAGGCGCTGGGCGAGATCCACAGCCGCTACCCGCTGGTGCCCGGCCGGTTCAAGGATTACATCTCGACTCCCAAGCCCAACGGCTACAAGAGCCTGCACACCACCGTCATCGGGCCGGAAAAGGTGCGTGTCGAGATCCAGATCCGCACGGGCGCCATGCACGAAACGGCCGATCTGGGCGTGGCCGCGCACTGGGCCTACAAGCAGGACCTCAGCGCCGAAGGCGTACAATACCGCTGGCTGCGCGAGTTGCTTGAGATCGTCGAGCACGCGCAAACGCCCGGCGAGTTCCTGGAGCACACCAAGCTCGAATTGTTCCAGGACCAGGTGTTCTGCTTCACGCCGAAGGGGCAGCTGATCCCGCTGCCGCGGGGCGCGACGCCCGTCGACTTCGCCTACGCCGTTCATAGCCAAGTCGGCGATCACTGCGTCGGCGCGAAGGTGAACGGCCGGATCGTGCCGCTGAGTTCCGAGCTGGCTAATGGCGACCAGGTCGATATATCGACCTCGAAGAGCCAGACGCCGTCGCCTGCGTGGGAACGCTTCGTAGTCTCGGGCAAGGCCCGCGCCCGCATCCGCCGCTTTGTGCGCAACCAGCAGCGCGAACAATACATGAGCCTGGGCAAGGCCATGCTTCACAAGATCTTTCGGCAGGAAGGCTACGATTTCGGCGACAAGGCGGTGCAGCCGGTCGTCAAGATCTTCCGGGTCGAGGCGGTCGAGGATCTGTATGCCGAGATCGGCGCCGGCATGCAGGGCGCGCGCGAAGTCTTCAACGCGATCTTCCCCGCTCATAAGTCCGGCGCTGTTCACCCCGGCACCGACGACCAGAAGATCGTGCCCCTGTCGCGGGCGCGTACCAAGGCGAAGGGCAAGGCGGCTCCGCTGCCGCTGAAGGGCCTGATCCCCGGCATGGCAATCCATTATGCCGGCTGCTGCCACCCGCTGCGCGGCGACCGAATCGTGGGCATTGTCACCACTGGCAAGGGTGTCACGATCCACACCATCGACTGCGAAACCCTGGAATCGTTCAATACCATGCCTGAGCGCTGGCTGGATGTTTCCTGGAACGACGAACAGGACGGCAGCGAGAACCACGTGGGCCGCCTGCACATTACCGTTTCAAACGAGCCGGGCAACCTCGGCACACTGACAACAGTGATCGCGCGCAGCAACGGCAACATCGTGAACCTGCTGGTCACCAACCGCACCGCCGATTTCTGGGAACTGCTGATCGATGTCGAGGTCAAGGACGTGAAGCAACTGACCAACATCATCGCGGCCCTGCGCGCAACGCCGTCCATCGCGCAGGTGGACCGGGCGCGGCAGGGGTGACAGACGACAGGACCAACTGGAAAGGGTTGGCACAGGATGTATTGGCTGGCTTGGTCGAGGAGTCCAGTCCGATGGCTTGCGCGATGGTGATCGCAATCCTGATCGGCTTGTTTTACCTTCTGCTAGGCTCGATCTTGCTCGCCTTCGGTCTTGGAGTTGCAACCGGCGTAGTTGTGATCTGGCTGACAATGTTGTTTATGGTCTAACCGTAAGACGTGAACACATCTAATAAATCTACTTGAACCCTCTTAGAAACCTCGAGCCAGTGCTATGATCCTCGGCATTGGCAACGACTTGATCGACATCAACCGTATCGAACGCACGCTGGCGCGGCACGGCGAACG
>CALMVH010000007.1 GCA_937873165.1 uncultured Rhodospirillales bacterium | reverse complement strand
CCTAGCAGCATGACGACCGTGATATCGCCGGTCTTCGTCTGCTCCAGCGCCGTGTAGACCGCGCGGGGCAGCCCCGCGACGATGCCGGAAAAGATGATCAGCGAAATGCCGTTGCCAATACCCCGGCTGGTAATCTGCTCACCCAGCCACATCAGGAACAGCGTGCCGCCGATCAGCGTGATGGTCGTGCTCATGCGGAAGAACAAGCCGGGATCCATGACGGCCGATCCGCCGGAACTGCGGCCCATGGATTCCAGCCCAACCGACAGTCCATACCCCTGCACGCCTGCCAGTAGAACGGTGAGGTAACGGGTATAGTGGTTCAGCTTCTTGCGGCCGCTGTCGCCTTCCTTTTTCAAGGTTTCCAGAGAAGGCACGACCGAGGACATCAGCTGCACGATGATTGAAGCCGATACGTACGGCATGATGTTCAGCGCAAAGATGGTCATGCGCTGCAGCGCGCCGCCCGAAAACATGTTGAACATGTCGAGGATGCCGCCGCCGCGCTGGCTGAAGATGCTGCTCATTCGCACCGGGTCGATGCCAGGCAGGGGGATATAAGTGCCGATGCGGTACACGATCAGCGCCAGCAGGGTGAACCCGATGCGCTTGTGCAGCTCGGTCGCCTTCTTCAGCGCGCCGAGATTGATGTTGGCGGCAATTTGATCAGCAGCAGAGGCCATGTACGACCTTTAGGGCGTGAGCGACGGATAGTGAAGTACCAATTTCATGTCTCGCCATGTGAGGGGGGCCCGTTTGGCTGGATCGACCAACATAGCCAACGGCACATGAGAGTTACAAACTCCCACTGACCGTCCTCGGCCTGTACGGAAACGGATCCCGCCTCCCATCAGGGAAGACAAAGGTCTCAGGCCGAGCGTGCCGCCTTCTTCGCCGCGACCAGTTCCTTTACGATGTCCTTGCGGCGGGGCAGAACTGTCACCGACCCGCCCGCTTTTTCGACGGCGGCGATCGCGGCGGCCGAGGCGCCCGCGACTTCGATGGTAATCTTGGAGGTCAGATCTCCCTTGCCCAGCAGCCGCAAGCCGTCGCGGCTGCGGCGCAGCACCTTTGCGTCGATCAGCGACTCAGCCGTGATGGCCTGGGTTCCATCGATCTTCTTTTCCGCGATGGCCTTCTCGATGTCCGACAAGTTCAGCACAACGAACTCGTCGCGGTTCGGCTGATTGAAGCCACGTTTCGGCATCCGGCGGTGAAGGGGCATCTGTCCAGCCTCGAAGCCGTTGATGGCAACACCCGTGCGGGCCGTCTGGCCCTTGCCGCCGCGGCCGCCGGTCTTGCCCTTGCCGGAGCCGATGCCTCGGCCCACGCGCATCCGCGCCTTGCGGGCGCCCTGGTTATCGCGGATTTCGTTCAAGTTCATGGATGTGTTCCGATGCTATGTTATTCGCCGACGCGTACGAGATGCTTCACGCGCTCGATCATGCCGCGGACTGAAGGTGTGTCTTCCAGAACGCGCGTACGGTGCCGCTTGTTGAGGCCCAGCCCTATCAGAGTCTGGCGCGCCCATTCCGGACGGCCGAGATGACTGCCGGTCTGCGTAACTGTGACCGTCGACCCCGAAGGCGCAGCCTTCGCCGCTACTGGCTTTGTCGAAGACACATGTGTCTCGGCAGGGTTCTTGGGAGCGGTGGTTTCCTCCGGCGCGCTTCCCGCGGCAATCGCGATCTTCTTTGCCGGCGTTTTCTTCGGCTTCTCTTCCGTCATGTCAGCCATGATTATGCAGCCTCCGCTTCGCCGTCGCGCTTCGGCAGAATGTCAGTTACGCGCTTGTTGCGCCGGGCCGCCACCGCACGCGGGCTCGCCATCTGGTGCAAGGCCGCAAACGTAGCCTTGACCATGTTGTGCGGGTTCGATGAACCGATGGACTTCGCTACCACGTCCTGAACACCCAACGCCTCGAACACAGCGCGCATCGGGCCACCGGCGATCACGCCCGTACCGGCTGGCGCACCGCGCAGCACCACAATGCCGGCGCCGAAGCGGCCATGCAAATCATGATGCAGGGTACGCCCTTCGCGCAACGGTACGCGGATCATGTTACGCTTCGCCTGTTCGGTTGCCTTGCGGATGGCTTCCGGTACTTCTTTTGCCTTGCCCGCACCCGTGCCGACGCGTCCCTTGCCATCGCCAACGATCACCAGCGCCGCGAAACCGAAACGCCGTCCGCCCTTAACGACTTTTGCGACGCGATTGATGCTGACCAGCTTCTCGACGAGCTCGGAGTCTTCGCCCCGCTCGCGGGGTGCCCGGTCCCTGTTGTCTCTTGCCATGACCTTAACCCCTTAAAAGACCAGTCCGCCCTCGCGTGCGCCTTCGGCCAGCGCAGCGATGCGTCCATGAAAAATGTAACCTCCGCGATCGAAGCGGATCTGCGTCACGCCCGCCTTGACAGCCCGTTCGGCGATCATCTTGCCAATTTCCTTGGCAGCGTCGACATCGGCGCCAATCCGCTTGGTAGATGTGAAAGCTTCCTCCAGCGACGACGCGGCTGCCAACGTGTGGCCAGCCTGGTCGTCGATCACCTGGGCATATATGTGCCGGTTGGTCCGGTTCACCGTCAACCGGGGGCGCTCCATCGGAAGGGTTTTAAGACGGGCGCGAACGCGTAGCTTTCGCTTGTGCCTGGCTGCAATCTTGTTCATGGCGATTTACTTCTTCTTGCCTTCCTTGCGGCGAACCGTTTCCGACTCGTACTTTACACCCTTGCCCTTATACGGCTCAGGCGGACGCCACGAGCGAAGCTCGGCAGCGATCTGTCCAACCTGCTGCTTGTTCGAGCCGCTGACAGCGATCGTGGTCGGCTTGTCGCACTTGATGGTAATGCCAGGAGGGATGTCATACTTCACGTCGTGAGTGAAGCCTAACTGCATCACGAGCTCCTTGCCTTGCACGGCAGCGCGGTAGCCGACGCCATTGATTTCCAGGGTTTCCGAAAAGCCGGTAGAAACGCCATTCACCAGATTGTTGACGTTGGTACGGGACGTACCCCACATCGAACGCGCTTTTCGATCGTCGCGGCGCAAGGCAATGGTGATCTTGCCGTCGGCATGCGTGACGGACAGATCATCCGAAATCGTCAATTGGCCCTGACCCAGCTTCCCCTTGGCGGAGAGAACCTGTCCGGTAAGATTGATCTCGACCCCCTGCGGAACCGATATGGCGTGTTTGCCTATACGAGACATGACTTAGATCCTTAGAAGACGCGGCAGAGAATTTCGCCGCCAACATTCGCGGCACGTGCCTCGTTGTCCGACATGATTCCCTGCGGCGTCGACAGGATCGAGATACCGAGACCGTTATACACCCGCGGCAGGTCGGCAACCTTCGAATACACACGTCGGCCGGGCTTCGACACCCGATCGATTTCCTTTATGACGGGTTCACCCTCGTGATACTTCAATTCGATCTGGATCTCAGCCTTGGCAGCAATGCCTTCCGCCGAGTAATCTCGAATGTAGCCTTCGCGTTTCAGCACTTCCAGAACATTGCTGCGCAGCTTGGAGGCCGGGCTCTTGATAGTGGCCTTGCGGGCATGCTGGCCATTCCGGATGCGGGTCAGCATATCGCCCAGCGGATCGCTTAATGACATCGTGATCCTTCCTTACCAGCTGGACTTGGTGACGCCGGGCAAAAGCCCTTCGGATGCCAGCTGGCGCAGCATGATGCGCGACAGCTTGAAGCGGCGGTAAACAGCTCGGCTGCGACCAGTCAGCTCGCAGCGATTGCGTACGCGGACTTTCGCGCCGTTGCGGGGCAGGGCGGCGAGCCGCAGCGACGCATCGAAACGTTCCTCAGGGCTGACAGCCTTGTCCATGATAACGGCCTTCAAGCGGGCGCGCTTTGGCAGGTCCTGCTTCGCCATCCGCTCGCGGCGCTTGTTCTTTTCTATCGATGATCTCTTAGCCATGCTTATGCCTCCGCCGTCCGTTCGGGAATGAACGGCATGTTGAACGCGCGCAGCAGCTCCTTGGCTTCCGCGTCGGTTTTCGCCGTCGTACAGATGATGATGTCCATGCCGCGCACCATGTCGATCTTGTCGTAATCGATTTCCGGAAACACGATTTGCTCCTTCAGGCCCATGGCATAGTTGCCATGCCCGTCGAAGCTGTTGCCGTTCACGCCGCGGAAGTCGCGAACGCGAGGAAGGGCAATGGTAACAAGACGATCAAGGAACTCGTACATCCGTTCACGGCGCAGCGTGACCTTGACGCCGATCGGCATCCCTTCGCGTAGTTTGAACTGGGCGATCGACTTGCGTGATTTCGTCACAACGGGCCGCTGACCGGAAATAGCCGTTATGTCGGAAACCGCCGACTGGATACGGCGAGTGTCCGCGGTGGCTTCGCCCACGCCCGAGTTGATCACAATCTTGTCCAGCCGCGGTATCTGGTGGGCGTTCTGG
>CALMVH010000006.1:4503-6815 GCA_937873165.1 uncultured Rhodospirillales bacterium | reverse complement strand
CGGATAACGTGACCACGGGAGCCGGCAACGATATCCAGCAGGCAACCAATGTCGCCCGCCGCATGGTGACGGAGTTCGGCATGAGCGACATGCTGGGGCGCGTACGGTATATGGGTAGCGACGACAACCTGTTCTTAGGGCATTCCGTTTCCAACGGCACCAATGTGTCGGGCCACACAGCGCGTTTGATCGACGAGGAGATTCGCCGCATTATCGAGCAAGCCGAACACTCCGCGCGGCATGTGCTGACCGAACACATGGACAACCTGCACCAGATTGCAAAAGCGTTGCTGGAATACGAGACGTTGTCCGGCGATGAGATCCGTGGCCTGCTGCGGGGCGAGTCCATCTCGCGCGGCGGCAACGACCGGTATATTCCGACGCCACGCAGCGGCTCGGAGCGTCGTTCGGGAACGCCATCGAGCGTGCCGACATCGTTCGGCCCGGAGCCGCAGCAGGGTTAAGTCAATAAGCCGCCGCGACGCACGGCAGGCATTCACATCGGTGTAATGTTCCAGTAAGGTCGCCCGATCTAATCATCACAGGGCGACCCGATGCTTTCCAGAATTATCCGTCCGGCAGTCTGCGCGATTGCGCTGACCTTTGGCTTCCACTCATTGGCCGCCCATGCCGAGGCGATCGACTACGCCCGGGCGACCGACATGCCATGGTACATGCCATCGGAGGCCAGCATCGGCGCGGGTGCTACTGATCCCACTGAAGGCATAGAACTAAGCCCGGACGTCACCGGCGAGATCATGCTGCAGCCGGTCGGCAACGCCAGCTGGTATGATATCCTGCGGTTCCGCCCGACAGCCGGTGTGAACATCAATACCGACGGCCGCACCAGCTTTGGCTATCTCGGATTGAATTTCGACCTGCTGAACTTTCGCGGCGTTTACTTCGACGGCTTCCTGGGCGGTTCTTACAACGACGGCAAGACAGTTGGCGATCCCGACCACAAGGCGCTCGGCGGCCGGTTCAACTTCCGCGAGGCAGCATCGCTTGGTTATCAGTTCATGCCAAACTATGCGGTATCCGCTTACATAGACCACCAGTCCAACGCCGACATCGACACCAAGAACCAGGGTATCGAGACAGCTGGCGTACGCTTCTCGTACATTTTCGACGGCGACGCGCCCGGCGGCAGCGACTGCTGCGCCTACAAGGCCCGGTACTGACCTGGTTGTTGGTTGCTGATGCGCAGTATTTTTGGAACCGATGGCATAAGGGGCCGCGCCAACGCTGAGCCGATGACCGCGGAGATTTCCCTGAAGGTCGCCATGGCTGCGGTGGTCGAGTTACGGCAGGGCGAGCATCGGCATCGCGTGGTGATCGGCAAGGACACGCGCCTGTCGGGCTACATGATCGAGCAAGCGCTGACAGCGGGTTTCCTGTCTGTTGGGGCAGATGTTATCTTGGTCGGCCCTCTGCCCACGCCGGCCGTAGCCATGCTGACCCGCGCGCTAAGGGCCGATATCGGTGTTGTCGTATCCGCCTCGCACAATCCCTATGAAGACAACGGCATCAAGCTGTTCGGCCGTGACGGGTACAAGCTGTCCGACGAGCTGGAGGCTGCCATCGAGCGGCGTATGGCTTTGCCCTTTGCCAGCGATCTTGCGCCCGCCAACCGGCTGGGCCGCGCCTCGCGTTTGGAAGATGCCGCAGGCCGGTATGTCGAATATGTCAAGAATACCTGCCCGCGCGGTCTGACGCTTGAGGGGCTGAAGATCGTCGTCGATTGTGCCAATGGGGCCGCCTACAAGGTCGCGCCGCAGGTGCTGTGGGAACTCGGTGCCGAGGTCGTAAAGATCGGCGTCGAACCCAACGGCGTCAACATCAACGACCGTTGTGGCGCGACTCATCCCGAAACCGTGCAGGAGGCGGTGGTATTGCACGGGGCAGACCTGGGCATCGCGCTGGATGGCGATGCCGATCGGGTGATTATCGCCGATGAACACGGCGAACGCATCGATGGCGACCAGATCATGGGCCTGATTGCATCGGAATGGCAGACCAGCGGCATGCTGAAAGGCAATGGCGTGGTGGCCACCGTTATGTCGAACCTGGGACTCGAGCGCCATCTTGCCGGCCGCAACATGAGGCTGGTTCGCACGGCGGTCGGCGACCGCTACGTCGTCGAGGCGATGCGGCGCGACGGATATAATATGGGGGGCGAGCAATCAGGCCATATTGTCCTTGGCCATCATGGGACCACGGGGGACGGTCTTATCGCCGCGCTGCAGGTATTGGCGGCGGTTCGCCGTGCCGGCCGGCCCGGGAGCCAAGTCTGCCGGGTTTTCGTACCTGTG
>CALMVH010000006.1:0-4493 GCA_937873165.1 uncultured Rhodospirillales bacterium | reverse complement strand
GCCTGCTGCTGCGCCCGAGCGGCACCGAGCCGCTGATCCGCGTCATGGCCGAGGGCGAGGATCTGGCGGAAGTCGAACGCATCATCGCCCGCATCGCGAACGCAGTTTCGGATACGGCGCCGGTGGAAGCGGTTGCGGTTTAGCGAGCTGTGCCATGGTCCCGCTCAAATCTAGGTAAGCGTACAGCCTGTTGACGCAGCATTGGCTCATCGATAGATTTCGCAGCGGGTCACAGCCCCCCACCGGGCTGCTTCTATTCTGGAAGGAATAGCACGATGTCTGAAGCTCCGGCGAAACCCGCCACCCTCCCGCGCAATCCCAATTTTTCGTCCGGCCCGTGCGCCAAGCGCCCCGGATGGTCTGTCGAGGTATTAAAGAACGCCTGCGTCGGCCGCTCGCACCGTTCAAAAGACGGCAAGGCGAAGCTGCAGGAAGTCATCGACCGCAGCCGCAAGGTTCTCGGCGTGCCCGAGAACTATCGTGTCGCCATCGTCGCGGCATCCGATACCGGCGCTGTCGAAATGGCGCTGTGGAATCTGCTGGGACTGCGCCCGGTTGATGTGCTGGCATGGGAAGCGTTCAGCCAAGATTGGGTCACCGACGTCGTCAAGCAGCTGAAGATTAAGGACGCGCGTACGTTCACCGCCGAATACGGCAAGCTGCCCGACCTGAAACAGATCGACTTCGATCATGATGTAGTATTCGCCTGGAACGGTACGACCTCCGGCGTGCGCGTGCCGAACGGCGATTTCATCCCGGCCGACCGCCAGGGCCTGACCATCTGCGACGCGACCTCCGCCGTGTTCGCGATGGATATGCCATGGGACAAGCTGGATGTGGTGACGTACTCCTGGCAGAAAGTCATGGGCGGTGAGGCGCAGCACGGCATGCTGATCCTGGGGCCGCGCGCGGTCGAGCGGCTCGAGTCTTACACGCCTTCGTGGCCGCTGCCAAAGATCTTTCGCATGGTCAAGGGCGGCAAGCTGGAAGAAGGTATCTTCAAGGGCGAGACCATCAACACGCCGTCGATGCTGTGCGTCGAGGATGCGCTGGATGGCCTGAATTGGGCCGAGCAGGCGGGCGGTGTACCCGCGCTCGTCGCACGATCCGAGGCGAACCTCCAGATGATTGCCGACTGGGTTGCCAGGACGTCCTGGGTCGAGTTCCTGGCCGACGACGCGGCGGCGCGTTCGTGTACGTCGATTTGCCTGAAGATCGTCGACCCTTGGTTCCTGGGCCTTGATGATGCCGGCAAGGCGGATGCGGCGAAGCGCCTGTCGGGCATGCTGGAAAAGGCGGGTGCGGCGTACGACATCGGCGCCTACCGCACGGCCCCGCCAGGGATCCGCATTTGGGGCGGCGCCACCATCGAGAAGGCCGATATCGAGGCGCTGCTGCCATGGCTCGACTGGGCCTATGCACAACTGCCCGACGCCCTCGCCAAGGCGGCCTGACCGACGATTGTCATTGCGCGACGCGAAGCGACGCGGCAATCCAGACTGCCCGACCGGCTGGATGGCTTCGCTCGCAATGACGACTTCTCATCATCTTTCCATCGGAGTTCCCCCATGCCCAAAGTCCTGATTTCGGACGACCTTAGCCCGCGCGCTGCTGAAATCTTTCGCGAACGTGGCGTCGATGTTGACGTGAAGGTCGGCCTGAAACCCGACCAGCTGAAAGGAATCATCGGCGACTACGATGGCCTCGCCATCCGCTCCGCCACCAAGGTGACAAAGGATATCCTTGAATCCGCAATCAACCTGAAGGTGATCGGGCGGGCGGGCATCGGCGTCGATAACGTCGACATTCCTGCCGCGACTGCCAAGGGCGTGATCGTCATGAATACGCCTTTCGGGAACTCCATCACGACGGCGGAGCATGCGATTGCCATGCTGCTGTCGCTGGCGCGCGACATACCGCAGGCCACGACTTCGACCCGCGCCGGCAAGTGGGAGAAGTCCCGCTTCATGGGCATCGAAGTGACCGGCAAGACCTTGGGCATTATCGGATGCGGCAACATCGGATCGATCGTTGCAGACCGGGCGTTGGGCTTGAAAATGAAGGTGGTTGCGTTCGATCCGTTCCTGACGGAGGAGCGCGCCAAGGCGTTGGGTGTGGAGAAAGTCGACTTGGACGAGTTGCTTGGACGTGCCGACTTCATCACGCTGCATACGCCCTTGACCGACCAAACCCGCAACATTTTGGACAAGGTCGCCCTGGCAAAGTGCAAGGCAGGGGTACGGATCGTCAACTGCGCCCGCGGCGGCTTGATCGTCGAAGACGACCTGAAAGCGGCCGTCGAGTCCGGGCACGTCGCCGGCGCGGCGCTGGACGTTTTCGCAGTCGAACCCGCGAAGGACAGCCCGTTGTTCGCGCTGGAGCAGGTGATCTGCACGCCTCATCTGGGCGCCTCGACCACCGAAGCCCAGGAAAACGTTGCCTTGCAGGTCGCGGAACAGTTGTCCGACTTCCTGGTCGGCGGCGCGGTCGGCAACGCGTTGAACATGCCATCCCTGTCGGCGGAGGACGCGCCGCGCCTGCGGCCGTATCTGAAGCTGGCCGAGCAGGCCGGCAGCTTTGCCGGGCAGTTGATCGAGGGCAGCGTGTCGTCCATCTCGATTGCCTACGAGGGCGACGTCGCGGGGCTGAACACGCGGCCGTTGACCGCTGTAATCTTGAAAGGCTTGCTCGGGCGCCAGATGGACAGCGTCAACATGGTCAATGCGCCCGTTGTTGCGAAGGAGCGCAACATCAAGGTTTCGGAAAGCCGCTCCGATCAGGTCAGTGACTACCAAACGGTGGTGCGCGTGACGGTGGAAGCCGACGGCATCACGCGTTCGGTCGCCGGCACGTTGTTCGGCGACAAGCCCCGCATTGTCTCGGTAGACGGACTGCCGACCGAGGCGGAACTGACCCCGCAGATGCTCCTAGTGCGCAACCAGGACAAGCCGGGCTTCATCGGCAATCTGGGCCGGGCGCTCGGCGATGCGCAGATCAACATCGCCAGCTTTTATAACGGCCGCGCCACGGCAGCGGGACAGGCGATCTGCCTTGTGGGCGTCGACGAGCACATCGACGAGTCGATCCTGCGCAAGATCGGCGCTTTGCCGAACGTCGTGCAGGCGAAGCTGCTGACGTTCTAGGGAGGGAGGGAGCTATGAGGATGCCTGCGACCGCCTCGCTTTTGCCAGCGGGCTTGCGCGATATGCTTGCCGCAGAATCGCGTCAGGAAGCCCGGGCCGTGTGGCAGATCCTGTGCCTGATGCAGGCGAACGGGTATGAGCTGGTCAAGCCTCCGCTTCTTGAGTTCGAGGATACGCTGCTGTCCGGGTCCGGCCAATCGCTGGCGCGGCACTCGTTCCGGCTGATGGACTCGCTATCCCAGCAGATGATGGCGCTGAGAGCCGACATGACGCCGCAGATCGCCCGGGTTGCACGGTCGCGCCTGGCGAACGCGCCCCGGCCACTCCGCCTGGCGTACGCAGGCGAGGTGGTGCGGATCTCGGGCACGCAGCTGCGGCCGGAGCGGCAGTCGTGCCAGATCGGGTGCGAACTGATCGGTAGCGACAGTATCCACGCGGACGCCGAAATCATTCTTCTGGCGGTCGAGGCGCTAAGGACGATTGGGGTACGAGGCGTTTCGGTCGATCTCAATACCCCTACGCTGGTTCTCAGCCTGCTGCAAAGCTACGATTACTCGCAGGCTGATGCGGACGAGCTGGCGGCGGCGGTCGAACGGCGTCACTTGACAAGGGTTCAGAGGCTTGGTGGCGAGGTATCTGCGATCATCGACCAGCTGATCGCCTGCAGTGGATCGGTGAACACGGCCTTGCCGTCACTGCTCGCCATCGGCTTGCCCCCGGCGCAGCGCACGCAAGTGGAACATCTTGCAGCGGTCGTGAACCTGCTGAAGACGGCCATGCCGGACCTGTTGTTGACGATTGATTGCGTGGAGCGGCGCGGTTTTGAATACCAGACAGGCCTCAGCTTTACGCTGTTTGCCGAAACGGGGGAAGCGGGACGAGGCGGGCGCTACCTTGCCGGCAATGAAGCTGCCACCGGGTTCACACTGACCACGGACAATTTAGTGGGCGTCCTAGACACCGATGCGCCGCAGGAAAAGGTGTATCTGCCGGGGGGAACGTTGCCCGCAATCCGCGCTTCACTGCAGGGCAGGGGCTATGTCACGGTGCAGGCGCTGGAGGATAATCTTCCCGCAGGTTCCGAAGCGGCACGGCTGGGGTGCCGTTATACCTGGGATGGAAGTGACATCATCCCAGTCGAGGACTAGGACATGGCAAACGTATCGGTAGTCGGCATTCAATGGGGCGACGAGGGCAAGGGCAAGATCGTCGACTGGCTGTCGAACCGCGCCGATGTGGTGGTGCGCTTCCAGGGCGGTCACAATGCCGGGCACACGCTGAACATCGCGGGCGTCGAGTACAAGCTCAGCCTGCTGCCGTCGGGCATCGTGCGGCCTGGCAAGGTCTCGG
>CALMVH010000005.1 GCA_937873165.1 uncultured Rhodospirillales bacterium | reverse complement strand
GGGGTTATAAGGGGTGCTGGCGGCCAGCGCAACCAATTCGTTGGGCGTGCGCTTGACTCGGGGGCGGGCTGGGGTAAACCCTCGCGCTTTCGCCCTTTCCCCCTATGAGGTTCCATGACAAGCGCTTTCGTTTTCCCCGGACAGGGCAGCCAGTCCATCGGCATGGGACACGAGCTTGCGGCAGCGTTCCCGGCGGCGCGTGAGGTGTTCCAGGAAGTCGACGAAGCGCTTGGCCAGGCCTTGTTCCGCCTGATGACGCATGGCAGCGAGGCCGAGCTGAACCTGACGGAGAACACGCAGCCCGCGATCATGGCGGTATCGCTCGCCGTTGTGCGCGTGCTGGCCGGCGGCGGGTTCGATCTGGCTGCGAAGGGACGTTTCGTCGCAGGTCATTCGCTTGGGGAATACTCGGCGCTGGCCGCCGCAGGCGCGCTTGGGATCGCGGATGCGGCACGGCTGCTGAAACTGCGCGGGCAGGCAATGCAAAGGGCCGTGCCGGTTGGCGTGGGCGCCATGGCCGCGCTGTTAGGGGTCGATTTCGAACAAGCAACCGCGATTGCCGGCGAAGCGGCGGAACACGAAATCTGCGCTGCCGCCAACGACAACGCGCCGGGGCAGGTGGTTGTCAGCGGGCACAAGGCGGCAGTCGAACGCGCCGTGGCGCTGGCGGCGGCGCAGGGCGCGCGAAAGTCGGTCATCCTGCCGGTATCCGCCCCATTCCACTGCCAGTTGATGCAGCCGGCGGCCGATGCGATGCGCAGGGCGCTGGACGAGCAAGCCCTAACGGAACCAGCACCGGAGCTAGTTGCCAACGTCACCGCGGAAGCCGTTCGCGATCCGGGCACCATCAAGGACCTGCTGGTCCGCCAAGTGACTGGCACCGTCCGCTGGCGCGAAAGCGTGCTCTATATGAAAGACAAGGGAGTCGATACGCTGGTGGAGATCGGCAACGGCAAGGTCCTGGCAGGCCTGGCTCGACGCATCGACAAGGACCTGCAATCGGTATCCCTGGGTACGCCACAGGACATCGAAACTTTCAGCAACTCTTTGTAAGGACATTCGCGATGTTCGATTTGACGGGCAAGCATGCCCTTGTGACAGGCGCCTCCGGCGGCATCGGGGCTGCCATCGCTCGTATGCTGGTGGAAGCGGGCGCAAAGGTCGCGCTGCACGGCACCCGGCGGGAGGTGCTTGAAGCCATGGCGGCGGGTCTTGGGAACGCCGCATGCGTGGTGACCGGCAATTTGGGGGAACCGGGTGTTCCCGAGGCCGTGGCTGCCGAGGCCGAGAAGGCTCTGGGCGCGCCGGTGGATATCCTGGTCAATAACGCCGGCATCACGCGCGACCAACTGGGGCTGCGCCTGAAGGACGACGACTGGGATGCGGTGATCGCCGTAAACCTGACGGCGACGTTCAAGCTGTCGCGCGCGGTCATGAAAGGCATGATGAAACAGCGCTGGGGACGTATCGTTAACGTCACTTCTGTCGTGGCGGCCACCGGTAATCCGGGCCAGTCGAACTACGCGGCTTCCAAGGCGGGCGTCACCGGGCTGTCCAAGGCGCTGGCGGCGGAACTCGCTTCCCGCGCGATCACGGTAAACTGCGTCGCGCCCGGTTACATAGCCACAGCCATGACCGACGTGATCAGCGACGAACAGAAGGCGAAGCTGTCCGGCGCCATACCGGCGGGCCGCATGGGAACGCCCGAAGATGTTGCGGCGGCCGTGGTGTTCCTCGCGAGCCCGGAGGCCGCCTACGTTACCGGCACGACCCTGCATGTAAATGGCGGCATGGCGATGATCTGACTTTGCCTTGCCGTGTCTATATGCTAACAGGCGTTGACTTTCGGGACCCCGCAAGGCATTTGCCATGGACCCGGGCAGAATAAATCGAACCCAAGACGGAAGAAAACAGATGAGCGATATCGCCGAACGCGTGAAGAAAATCGTTGTCGAGCACCTCGGCGTGGACGAAGCAAAGGTGACCGAGCAGGCCAGCCTGATCGACGACCTGGGCGCGGACAGCCTCGACCAGGTGGAACTCGTCAT
Organism: uncultured Rhodospirillales bacterium; assembly: GCA_937873165.1. GTDB lineage: Bacteria > Pseudomonadota > Alphaproteobacteria > CALMVH01 > CALMVH01 > CALMVH01. The sequence continues at coordinate 1,764 of CALMVH010000005.1, read as the reverse complement.
GGCGTTCGAAGAAGAGTTCGGCGTGGAAATCCCTGACGACGCCGCGGAGAAAATCCGCACGGTTGGCGACGCGGTGACGTTCCTCAAGGAACACGCCCCCGCCTGAGCAGGAGGCTGGAGCCGGTGATGAGACGTGTTGTCGTAACGGGGCTGGGCATGGTCAGCCCCCTTGGGCTGGGCGTGCAGCATAATTGGACGCGATTGCTGGCGGGAGAGTCCGGAATCGGGGTCATCGAGACCTTCGATGTCTCGGATCTGTCCTGCAAGATTGCGGGCCAGGTGCCACGCGGCACGGGTGAAGGGTTGTTCAACGTGGACGATTTCGTCGACGTGAAGGACCAGCGCAAGATGGATATGTTTATCCACTTCGCCCTGGCGGCCGCAGCCGAAGCGATGACCGATGCCGGCTACTTGCCGAACAGCGACGAACAGCGCGAGCGCTCCGGTGTCATGATCGGCTCCGGCATCGGTGGCCTGCCGATGATCTATGAAACATCCGTGACGCTGCTGGAAAAAGGTACGCGCCGGGTGTCGCCGTTCTTTATCCCGTCGGCGCTGATCAACCTGGCGTCGGGACAGGTTTCCATCAAGTACGGCTTCCAGGGGCCGAACCACGCTCCCGTGACAGCCTGCGCCACCGGTACGCATGCCATCGGCGATGCCGCTCGCCTGATTGCCTTTGACGACGCCGATGTGATGCTGGCCGGAGGCGCGGAAGCCTCGGTCAGCCGCATCGGCATGGCGGGCTTCGCCGCTGCGCGAGCCTTGTCGACGGGTTATAACGACCGGTCGGGCGAAGCTTCGCGCCCCTTCGACGAAGGCCGGGATGGCTTCGTGATGGGCGAAGGTGCGGGCGTCGTGGTCCTGGAAGAACTGGAACACGCCAGGGCGCGTGGCGCCAGGATCTACGGGGAAGTGATCGGCTACGGCATGTCGGGCGATGCGCACCACGTCACATCGCCGCCGCCAGACGGCAATGGCGGCTATCGCGCTACCCGCGCGGCCTTGAAACGTGCCGAGATCGACGTGAGCGATGTCGATTACCTGAACGCCCATGGCACCTCGACGCCCGTTGGCGACGAAATCGAGGTGAGTGCCATCAAGAGGCTGTTCGGCCCGGCGATCAGAACCATGTCGATGTCCTCTACCAAGTCCGCCATAGGTCATCTGCTGGGTGCGGCAGGCGCCGTTGAAGCGATATACTGCCTGAAGGCCATACAGGACAACGTCGCGCCGCCGACTTTGAACCTGCGCAACCCTACGCCGGCGGCCGAGGGAATGGATCTGGTGCCCCTGACCCCCCGCGAACGAAAGATAGATATAGCCGTGTCGAACTCGTTCGGGTTCGGTGGAACCAACGCCTCGCTGGTCATGCGCCGCTTCGCGTAGGACCGGTCAGTTCCAGCAATGTCTTGTGCCGCAATGATGGTTAAACGATGAAGCGGCTTCTCCTCGCTCTCATAGTATCCCTGCTCCTGGCGGGCGGCTCCGGATACCTGGCCCTTAAAAATTACACGCAGGCGGGACCATTGGCCGCGCCAGTCACCGTTGTGGTTGCCAGGAACACGCACACGCTCGATATTGGCAAACGGCTGACCCAGGCAGGCGTACTCAGGGAACCTTACCTGTTCGCGGCCATCACCACGGTTGATCGTTATCGGCACAGGCCCGGGCTAAAGGCGGGCGAGTATGCGTTTGCCGCCCGGGAGTCGCTGCGCGATGTACTGGTCCAGGTGCGCACTGGCCGCGTGGGCGTTCACCACC
>CALMVH010000004.1:881-2524 GCA_937873165.1 uncultured Rhodospirillales bacterium | reverse complement strand
CATCCTGCCGACGCCGAGCTGATTGATAAAGGGCTCGGACGCATTATGTATAAAAAAAAAGTCGTACCCACGGTCGCCGCCAGCGTGATCACGCGTATTTCGTACGATCACACGCATCTGTTGGGCAATACCATCAAGGCGATTGCGGGCGAAAAGGCAGGCATCATCAAGTCGCGCTGTCCGGTGATCCTTTCAGCCCAGCGCGAGCCGGATGCGGTTGACGTCGTGGAAAACACGGCGTGGCGACTCAACGCGCCAGTGTTCGCCCATGGCAAGCAGTGGCGCATTGAAGCCACGGCATCCGGCTGCCGGTACCAGGACGAAGAGGGAGCCCTCGACTTGCCACCGCCAGGTCTCTTGGGTGCTCATCAAAGATCGAACGCTGGGGCTGCGATCGCGGCGCTGCGGCACAGCAAAGTCTTCAATCTCGCGCCGTCCGCCTTCGTGCAAGGCATGATCCGGGTCGAGTGGCCTGGCCGCTTGCAGCGCCTGACCCGCGGCCCGCTCGCGGATTGGCTGCCAGCAGGGTGGGAGTTGTGGCTTGATGGCGGGCACAACGATTCCGGTGGCGAAGTGTTGGCGGAACAAGCCGCCGCATGGGCGGACAGGCCATTGTTCATGATCTATGGCATGCTGAGCACGAAGCAGCCGCTCGAGTTCCTGCGGCCACTCGCGCCGCACATCCGCATGGCGCGCACCGTGACTATACCGGAGACCGATCTGTCGCTACCGGCAAGCGAGACCTGCCGCCTCGCCCGCGAAGCAGGCTTCAAGGATGTGGACGCATCGGAGTCGGTAGCTGAAGCCCTGACCGACCTCTGCGCAGACCAACAGCCGCCCGGCCGGATTCTGATTTGCGGGTCACTGTACCTTGCTGGCTATGTACTGGCGGGCAACGGTTGATCTGCGCCGCTCGTTCTTTTCCAGATGATTTGCCGGGAGACGCCGCGTATCCGCCATAAAAAGCCTATATTGCTTTCGAACTGGCCGATATCATCTGATAATTCTACTCAGGACCGTGCATGGCGCAGACAATTGCTTTGGTTGACGATGACCGTAATATCCTGACCTCGGTGTCGATCGCGCTGGAGGGTGAGGGATACGAGGTCCGAACCTATACCGATGGCGAGGAGGCGCTGCGGGGGCTGACCGCCAAGCCGCCTTCTTTGGTCGTTCTCGATATCAAGATGCCCCGCATGGACGGTATGGAGTTGCTGACCCGGCTGAGGCAGGTATCAAACGTGCCGGCGATCTTCCTGACCTCGAAGGACGACGAGCAGGACGAGGTTCATGGGTTGCGCATCGGCGCGGATGACTACATCACCAAACCCTTCTCGCAGCGCCTCCTGATTGAACGGGTGCGTTCGCTGCTCAGGCGCGAGCAGCACCGGCAGGCACCCGGGCCGACCGAGGCCGGACACGTCATGGTGCGCGGCGACCTGGTGCTGGACGAGGACAAGCACCTTTGCACCTGGCGGGGCAAGACGGTGGACCTTACCGTGACCGAGTTCCTGCTGGTGAAAACTCTGGCGCAGCGCACGGGGCATGTGAAAACCCGCAACCAGCTGATCGATGCCGCCTACGGCGAACATATCTATGTCGACGACCGTACCGTCGACAGCCACGTCAAGCGCGTGCGGCGC
>CALMVH010000004.1:0-871 GCA_937873165.1 uncultured Rhodospirillales bacterium | reverse complement strand
AGCGAGTGCGGCGCAAGTTCAAGGATGTCGATACGGAGTTTTCCGAGATCGAAACGCTGTACGGCGCCGGCTACCGCTACCGCGATCCGTGAAGTTCAGGCCGGCTCCGATGCTGCGCCTGACGCGCCGTCGCCTGCGCGCGGTGTCTCCCCTGACGGTGCGCATCCTCGTCGTCAATCTAATGGCGCTTGCGATTCCCATCATTGGGGCGCTGTTCCTTGCGCAGTACCAGCAGAAGCTGATCGCCAACGAGCTTTCCAACCTGCGCACGGAAGCGGAGTTGTCGGCGGTTGCCATAGCGGAAGGCTGCGTAACCACCGACGTCGATGACAATGCGGTTCTGCTGCCGACGCTGGCCCGCCAGATGGTCCGCCACATTTCCAGCCACGTCATCAATCAAACGCAGTTGTTCGACACGAACGAGCTGATGCTGGCCGATAGCCACAAACTTTCCGGTCCGGGCGGCATCGTCGAGCTGGAGGAACTGCCGGTCCTGCATCCGCATCACGATCTGGGCTACCGGATGTTGTCGCATCTTGGCCGCAGCCTGGATAATCTGTCCGGCCGCAGCCAGATTCCGGTACTGCCCCGCAATGGGCTGCGGGACGACAAGGTGCTGGAAACGATGCGCCAGGCACTGGATGGCAACATCTCCTCGGCTGTGTGGAGTACCAAGACAGGGCTGGTTTTCATTTCGGCAGCTCCCGTTCAGAACCTTGAATCCGTGCTTGGGGCGGTGATGGTGGTTCACGACGGGCGCGAGATCGACAGCGCCATCCATTCGCTGCGGCTGGACATGCTCAAGGTTTCGGGCGTCGGGCTTGCCGGCACCACCATCCTGTTTTTCTACCTGGCACGGAAGATCTCGCGG
>CALMVH010000003.1 GCA_937873165.1 uncultured Rhodospirillales bacterium | reverse complement strand
TTCCTATCGGCACCGTCCGCTCACGTCTCTTTCGGGCCCGTGCCGCATTGCGGCTGCTGATGGAACAATCCTTGCCCAATGAGACCACAACGCTGTCGGTGGAGCACCGAAAGATCTTGCGGGCTTAAGCCCGCTTCGTAAACGTTACCGTTACCGGGATGGTCGGACCTGGGCTGCGTGATGCAGGGTAGGCGCCTGCTTGACATCCTGCAATTCCCTGGCGCAGTCGGAGTTGCTGGCAGTACCCGGATCGATAAAGGCCAGAAGCGACCCTACCGGCGTGAGCACAATCCCAAGTGCAACAGCTGCGACGCCACGCTCGATCAAAACAGTCGTGTCCACCCCCATGCTGGGATGCTTGAACGTGCCATCGATGTCGATCGGTGTTGGCGCGGCCAGCAGGCTGGGCGTTTTCTGGCCTGCGTGCAGCTGAAGCTTCAGTCCCTCATCCTTCAGGTTGATGGTGCCTGTGCCGTTGACTAGGGTACTTTCGGTATCGAACACGAAGACGCTCGGCTTCATCAGCCCGTCATTCACGTCGAAGGATGCCGCGATGCAGCGGATGGGGATCAGCTTGTCGTCGCCCGTCAGAACGATTTGCAGAACACCGCCGATGTCTAGGCCGATGGCAGACAAGGCAAGGTCGCTGATTTCACCCTGGCTCATGTCGACGCCAACGGTTCCATTCGAGTTGCCCAGCGACTCGCGAACCGAGTTTCCCGGAGCGTGCAGCTGTATACGGCCACTGATCGTGCCCTTGCCCTTGTTCTTGAACCCCGCCTTGTCGAGGAACTCACCCAGCTTGAACTGGTTCAGGTGGATGTCGTAATCGGTCTGGACCTGATCCCGGCGGGCGTCGATCCGGATGCGAGAGTCGACACGCCCGCCCGCGACGCCGATATCGAGCGGATCGAGGTCGAGAATGCCATCCATCAGCTTGACGTGCAGATCGACTTTGTCGAGGGGCAGATGGGGAGCAAGGACACTCGCAACCTTCCACTCCACGTCGGCGTTGACGCTGCGAACCTTGCCCAGTTCCAGCTTGGCGTCGGGCAACACGCGCTGATCGGCGTGGTACGCCGCCGCGGCCTTTTTCTGCTCCGTACTGGTCGCGGTGCCCTCCGGAGGGATACCGATCAGGGGACCGATGTCCTTGAAGTCGAGCTTCTTAGAATCGAGCTCGCCCGTGATCATCAGCTTCGGCTTGCTGGTATCCACCGCCAGCGACCCACCCAGATCGCTGCCGCCCACCGTTCCGTTGAAATTCTCGTACACCCAGCTGTCTGTCTTGTGAACCAAACGGCCCTTGATGTGGTAGGGCGGGGTTTCCGGCGCCGGGATGTTCAGCAACGGGAACAGCTCTCCCAGCGTCGGGCCTTCCAGTTCCAAATCGGCGTCCACACCGGTCAGCTTCGTCGGGTCGGTGATCGAGCCGTTCATTTTCAGCCGGGTCTTCACCAGCTCAATGTCGATGGAAAGCGGGTAAGGCTTGGTCGTATCGGTAAGGTCGAGCATCGGACCGCCGCTGGCCTTGATCGTCAGCGGGTCGTTCTGCAACATGCCGGTACCGGAGAGGGTAAAGCCGGTGTGCCCGACATCCGTGCCCGAGCCGCCGTTGCCCTCGATGGTCGAAAGCGCGCCCTTCAGCGACATGTTCTTGACGGTGTCGCGGTAATCCACCGTTCCATCCTTGATCTGCAGCAATCCGATGGATGGGATCGCCGTGCGCTTGGTCGGTGTCTTGTCATTCTGCTTCTTCGGCGTGGTCCAGTTCGCCTCGTTTATGCCGATGCGGCGCAACGTGATCACCGGCTTGGTAACGATGATCTCGGGCAGCGAAATGGTACCGCCAAGCGCCTTCTTCAGGTCGATCGAAATCAGGAGGTTGTCTACTTTCAGGACGGTCTTATCTTCGGCCGGACCTTTCCAGTTCGGATTTTCAACGGTGATGCCGGGTATGTCGATTTCCGGCGTCCAGCCCAGCTTCACGCCCAGATTGCCCGATATCGTGACATCCAGGCCGGTGGCGGCGGAAACCTTTGTCTGGATGATCGGCTTGAACCAGTTCCAGTTCCACACGGCGATCAGCACGCCGATCAGCAACACCAGCATAAACAGGATTCCCGACCATATCTGGGCGCGCAAGGACATCGGACGGACTCTCCCGGGAACGCAGGCGACTGGAGCGATCCTGCACAAACGTCTCGACTGGAACGCCACGCTTGCTAACCTGTTCCGGTCACAAAATCGAGGACATTGTTTTGCGGACTGAAACCGGGCTGGTCTATGCCCTGATGCTGATTTTCGCCGCGACGGTACCGGTCTGGTCCTACAGCCGCGGTTGGGGCGATCACCCGAGCGAGCTGATCGGTGTGGCCCTTGTGGCTGTCCTTATGCGGATTTTGCTGTCCCGCCGGTGATATCCGGCGGGGGAACGTTCGGCTTGTCGGGGTGGGCCTCGTGCCACACAGTGGCGTTGACCTCGCCGCCCAGGATGAACACCGCCGCGGTCAGATAGAAGAACAACAGGGTAATGATTACGCCGCCCAGGCTGCCGTACGTCGCGCCGTAGTGGGAAAACTTGCCGATATAGTAGGAAAACCCTGTCGCGCACATGATCCAGAACACGGTGGTGAAGATGGTGCCGGGCAGGATGTCGCTCCACGCGATCCGCCGGTTCGGCAGCCAGCGGTGCAGCAGCACCAAGGTGGCCGTCAGCAGGAGCAGCCCCACCAGATAACGGGCTAGATGATAGGCGGTGGCGTTCTGGTCCACCACCAACAGAAGCTTACGGTCGCCGAAGATCGACAGGAAGTATTGCGCAATTTCCAACAAGTACGGGCCGAGAATGATCAAAATGGAGATGGCAAATACAACCACCACGCCGCCAATCACGAACAGGAAGCTTTGCGCCTTGCGCCGAACATACGAGCGCGTCTCGTTGGCCTGGTAGGCGCGGTTCAGCGCCATGCGCAAGGCATCGACGCCCGAGGCCGCCGACCAGACGGATGTCGCGAGGCCGATGGTCAGCAATCCGCCGCGCGGCGATGCGATAACCTGCTGCACCACCGGCACCAACGTGCCCGATACATCCTTTGGCAGGTAGATCACGATAAAATCGATAAAAGATTTCGTCGTTTGCTCGTCACCGAGGATGCCGCCGAGGGCGGTGAGAAACACAAGGAACGGGAACAGGGAAAACATGGTGGAATACGCGATGTACCCGCTGATCTCGAAACCGTCCTTGCGGCTCATCTCCGATACCGAATGGAGAAAAATGTAAAACGGCCGGCCGATCACCGGAATCGTCCTGATCCTGTTCAACATCCGCTAGGAACCGGTTTGTTACCGGCTGGTTCCCGGTGGGCTGCCCGAGGGCAGAGGAGACGGACCGCCGGATAGGGTGCCTGCGGGTTTCGGCGGAACGGCGCCCGCGCCCGGCATCAAGCTCGACAGGCCGGGCGGCGCCAGCGGATTGTTGGCCGGAGCCGCCGGCAGCGAGGACGCGTCCGGCATATCCGACGGAACGATGTCGCGCCGGTTATCGGTGTCCCAATGCCACTGGCCGTTCTCGTACTTCACTGTCTTGACGTACTTGTCCTGAGCGCTGTTGGTGGTGACCGACGTCATGGTCGGCCATTGCAGCAGCGGCATGGATTTCACATCCAGTTTTGCCATATCGGGCTTCATCAGCCCGCTGACCTGCACAAGGTAGACAACGGTCGCCAGCAGCAAGGCAACAAAGCCGATGGAGAAGACTGACAATCCGGCCATCAGGGCCACCATACCGGACCGTTGGAAAGGGATCAGGCTTGGACCAGGCTCGGGAAAGCTCTTGGCCGGATTTTGCGATTCGGCGCCTTCCGGCAGCAGGATGGAGGTATAGGTGCCCGACGCCGCGCGCTTTACCTCGAGAATGCGCCGCGCCATCTGGATGCAGGCCGACGAACTGGGATCGTCCTGGATCGCCCTCAGGACATTCGGCAGGTAAGCCCGGTGCGAACCGCCTTCGTGCGCCTCGAAGATATATCCGCCTTCATAAGGCATGACGTAATAGCCTGAGTCGCTCTGGCTGTCGAAATGATGCTCGATGAAGCCGCGCGCGAAGGCGATGGCATCCTGCTTGCGCAGAGTGCCCTCCAGGAAGTCGATGACGACCCTGTAGGGAAGCGAACTGTCGTCGATCCTGGTTTCAGGAAGCTTTACCTTGGCCATCTCAACCTACTGCTGCTGAGGCGCCGGCACGAGTATCTTGCCGACGAGATCGTTGAAGTACCCCGATGGCGGCGATCCCGCAGGAGCGCTGACCGGCGTCGCGGCGACAGGTGTCGCGTCCATAGGTGTCGCTGCCAAAGACGGTTCTGCCGCCGCCGATGCCGCCATGGAAGGCGCAACAGCGACCCGGGCAGGCGCCGCAGGAGCATAGGCGGCCTGTACCGGCACGCTTAGAGGCTCCGGCTTCGAGACCGCCACCGAACTCGGCGTTGCCTCCATGTCCGGTTCGGCCTCGGCGGTCGGACGGTTCAAGGGTGCGGCCGACGTCGGGGCAGCCGGGCCCGGCGCCTGCGTCGGGGTGGATCCAGTCGCAGGACGTCCTGGCCTCGTGAAGCTTTGCTGGACAGTTTTTGCCGCCGGCCCTGCCCGTTCCGCTGCGGGCCGAGGGGCCGGTGCGGGCGCGCTGGCCACGCTGTCGCGCGCCTGCTCTTCGCCCATCACATTGCCGTCCAGTTCGTAGACGGTCACGAACGGCCGCAGGATGATGAACAGCGCCACGCGATCGGTTTCTGAATTGTCGCTGCCGATCGTCCACAGGTCGAGCGGGGCGCTGCGGTCATCGGTCTTGCTGATCTTGGTGACGCCGCCCAGGATCACGGTCTCGCCCGCGGCGACGCGCACGAGATCGGTCAACTCTCGGTTGGACGTGACAGGACGCTCGATGTTGCCGAAGGAAGTGCCCGACGGCAGGCTGAGGAAGCTTTCGATATCCTCGACGTTCAGCGACACGTCCACTGTCACGATGCCGCTGCCGGCGTCGAAGTTGGGAGTCATGTCGAGTGTCAGGCCTGTATCGACCGTCTCAAACTCGACGCTGTTCGAGTTGTTGCCCGCGCCCGAGCCGCTGATGGTGGTGTTGGACGTGATCTGCGACACGTAAGGCGTTTCGCCGCCGTCGCGGATGTGCACCGGCTGGCCCGCCAGCGTGCGCAGTTCCACGTTCTGGTCGGTGCTGGTGGTGCCGAACTCCGATAGTAATCCGATCGCCGCCGTCAGGCTGAGCCTGCCGACCGTCGCTTGGGCCACCAGGCCCGGAACACTGGACAGGAGGCCCTGCACACCCGCACTGCCCTCGGTATCCACTCCGGTGGAGGTCGTTGTACCCGCCGTGGTGCTGCCGATGATGCTGCCGATGCCATATTGGGCGGCGTTGGTCACCGATGTCGTCGTAGTATCACCGGTCGTAGTGCCGGTCGTGCTGTTGGTGCCTGTCGCGGTGGTCGTGCCGGTCGTGCCAGTGGTGCTGCTGTTAGCCGCGCTGGCCGCACTGGTAAGCGATGAAACGTTTTTCGCGTAAGCCAGGTTGAAGTTGCTCCAGTCGAAACCGCGGCGGGCGGCCTCGTTCATCTGGACGCGGACCAAAGCGACCTGAAGCGTGATCTCGCTCATGTTGAGCGCCAGACGCCGAAGAAACGGCGCGATCAGCTCTGCATTCGATTCAGGCGAGGCCGAGTACGTGACCTGACCAGCGTATAGCGACGAAACGATATCCTGAGCGCCCAGTGACTCCAGCTGGCCCTCGACCACGCCGATCACTTCGTCGTTCTGCGGCACTTTGACCGTGTAGCGCTGCAAGGGCGACAGATACAGGGTGTTGCTGTTCCACCACGAGGCGATGCTCATGCCCATCTGCAGCCGCTGCAGCAATTCGCTTACAGTGCCCTGGAAGCGGCGGAACGGCAAGCGGCGCGCGCCGATATCGTCGGTATTGTTGGACGATTCCCACGAGTACGACACCGAAAGCCCCTGGCTCTCGAGGATGACCAGCAGGTCGTCCAGGGTAGCCGCCCCGCCCGGCATCGTGATATCGAGTTGCTTCTTGCCAACGGCAGCGGGCACCGCCGTGTGCAGCGGTTCCGACATGAAGAACTTGCCCGGCAGGCGAACGGTCTGGATGGCGGGCTTGTTATCCCACTCGGCCTCGCGTTGCTTGACCGCCTCGTCGCTCTTGACGAAGCTGCGCTTGGGAAGATCCCCGGCGCAGTTCGCGAGAAGACTAGTGCTTACAGCCGCCGACGCGGCGAACCGCATCGTTTTCAAAGGCTTGTTTCGCATCCACGAAGAAAGGTTTTTGATCTGAGTCACGGAACATCGCCTTGCCATTGACACATGCTATGAAGGTAGAGGTCTGCATTTCGACCGATTGCTCGTCGAGCGGACCGCCCGCGCCGGCCGCTGCCATGGGGTGTCCCGAGGGACCCGCATTGAGCACATCGGCCGGCAAGGCCACCTGAACCTGTTGGATTGCCGAAACACGGTTCTCGACCTCGCGGAGCCTTTGCTCCAGCGTCGGGATTTCCTGTTTCAGCGCCTGACTATCCGCCGTCGGGCGGACATTCGAAAAGGGGTTGGGCTGCTCGGGCTGGGC
>CALMVH010000002.1:3182-6676 GCA_937873165.1 uncultured Rhodospirillales bacterium | reverse complement strand
CACAGGTCCTGACCGAGCTCGCCTCGTTGCGGGCCATCGCGCTGGACAAGATACCCCTTGGCCTGCTGGAACGGCTTGTGACCGGCCAGCACGGCCACCGTCTGGCGGGCGTCGTCGAGGCCGCCAAGGTGCGGCTATCAGACGGTGAAACCGGGACGGTGCCGTAGGAGTTCATTCAGCCGGGCCTTGCCTGCCCGGTGTTCCGGACGCGCTTCGAACAGGACATAGCCGGCGAGGTCACCCGGATCGAACGAACGATCGCGGAGTGTTTCCACGCCGCCGGTATTGTACCGTCCGATATCGACGCCATTTTCCTGACGGGCGGATCGACCTCGGTCCCGGCGGTCTACCGTGCCTGCACGGGGTTTTCGCAGGCGGTCCGGATCGTGCCGGGCGACCGGTTCGGCAGCGTCGGCCTTGGCCTCGCCATCGACGCGGCTGCGCGATTCGCGTAACAATGGTGCTCATTTGTTTGGAGACGCCGATGAACCGGATGCGCTGCGTGGGATTTGCTTTTCTGGCGCTGATTGCCGCGACGGGAACGGCGTCGGCGGCTTCGCTCACGGTTACGATCAGCGGCATCGACAAGGATGGAGGCAACGTCGCGGTGGCGTTGTATGGCCCGGAGAACTGGCTGTCTCACAAGCCGCTCCAGGCGGTCAACGTGCAGGCACAGGAAGGGTCACAGACGGTCACATTCGACGAGCTGCCGCCTGGCGCCTATGGCATCCTCGCGTTCCACGACGTGAACACGAACCGCGACCTGGACATGAACTTCCTGGGAATTCCGACCGAGCAGTTCGGTTTCAGCAACAATCCCGGCCACAGCCATACGCCCAAATTCGACGAAGCAAAGTTCATGGTAGGGGACAAGCCTGTGAGCCTTAGCATTCAGTTGAACGAGTGAGCGCCGTGTTAGTGGGTCCGCGGCCCTGTCCCTGCCGCGAGGGATTGGAGAGGCTTACTTCGAATTTTATTCACAAATCGACCGCGCGCTTTTTCCGGTCCGCGCCAATGGCGACGTAGGTGAAAACACCTTCCGTTACCTTGTACTCCTGGATTTCGCCCCGGAAAGGCCGACGCACCATCGTATCGACATGGACGGTGATGGAGGTGGTGCCGGTCTTGACGATTTTGGCATAGCAGCTGACCTCGTCGCCCACCAGCACCGGCAGGTGGAACTTCATCGCCTCGATCCCTACCGTCACCACCCGGCCTTTCGCCCGCTGCGCCGCAGCCGACCCTCCCGCCATGTCCATCTGGCTCAGTAGCCATCCCCCGAAAATATCACCGGATGGATTCTGGTCCTGGGGCCGGGCAAAGGTACGCAGTACGGGGATGCGGATCGGAGTTTCCATGGCTTATGATAACGGCTTTCGTGCCGTTGGCACAATGAAGGCGAACCGTCGCGAGAGGCTATGTGAAACATGACGGACGAAATATCCATCGAGGGCCTTGTCAACCGCTTGTGCCCGTCCGACGAGCAACCCAGCGTAAAAAGAGGCGAAGATCGCTTCCGGGCATTGACGTTGTTAAAGAAAGTCGCGGCAAACGATCCCATGGTGCTAAAGCCATTCGCGCAGACTTTATTCGACCGTACGGCCGCCGAACAATATGACATCATACAGCTTGGCTTGATCGAACCGATAGGAACCCTGGATACACCGGAAAGCCGCGAAGCCCTTTATAGGATCGCGACGTCGCAGCGAGAGCCCCTGGCAGACGCTGCTTGCAAGATTATCATCAAGACCATTTCGCGGCGCACGCCTGGCGAGAAATCTTCCCTGCCAAGGCAAGTTGCTCAATACGTGATCATCGTGCCGGACCGTCGCAAGTCAGGGACCGGATAAACCCTTGGCGCCATGGACCAAACGCAGCTTTAAACCTTCGGCGGGCCTGGGCTGCGCCGGCGGCTCCGGACGCAAACGGGTGACGAGCTTCTCGCTGAACTCGCGGCTGTCAATCAGCCCGAGGCCGCCCTGGGCGAAAACCGCCAAGAGGGCTGCATCCACAGAATTGCGCGCTTCGATTTTGCGGAACAGGTCGGCTGCCTTGTCGGCGACCTTGTCCTGGAATGGCCCCGGTTCGGTCAACCCGCCGACCATCAGCGTTCGTCGGAAGCGCTGCGCGTTCGAGCGTAGTCGATCAATGCCAGCGAACAGGTATTCAGCGGCGTCCTGCATGACAGGTCCACCGGGCTTTGCCTGGGAAGCGACAAAGAATGCCGCTTGATCGCCAAAGGCCCGATCCCTGGCCGGCAGCATGATTACGGCGTCCATGACCTTGTGCAGGTCCCTGTCGCGAGAGTCGGCCCACGCCGTGTTGCGTGCCTTGTGGATGGCCTGCTCGATCGCCAAATGCTCCTTGAGGCCGGGAGACATTAAAGCGTTCATTTGCCTGCTGTCCGACATTGCCGGAGTACCATCCCGTGAAAGCTGCTTCCGACCTTATCGCATGCTGCCGGAAAGCGAAGGCATAATCGTTCTTGAAGCGAGTGCCGCAGCCTGAGCCACCACGGGAGACTGCAATTTCCTATGTTCATTCGTAACCTGCTGGACTCCCCCGGCACAGCGCTGTTCCCGGTTAAACATCAGCGTTCCCTTGACCGTGATACCACGATTTCCCGGGGAACCGCCGTGCATAGCGGAACCGCTTGATTTCATCTCCATGAAATCGGTGGCCGGTTTTCCATATCCATTGCAACAAACTACCACAGCTGCCTAGACTTATTCGATGCCCGACCTCTTCCAATCCCCCGCCGCGCGGAAGCCTGACGCGACCTATTCCGCCGAGCACATCGAGGTGCTGGAAGGGCTTGAGCCCGTCCGCCGGCGGCCTGGCATGTATATCGGCGGCACGGACGAGCGGGCGCTGCACCACCTGGTCGCCGAACTGTTCGACAACGCCATGGACGAGGCAGTGGCGGGCCATGCCGGCCGCATCGACCTGGAACTGGCGGGCGACGACCTGATAACGGTGCGCGATAACGGGCGCGGCATTCCAACGGACGAGCACCCGAAATATCCCGGCAAGTCGGCACTGGAGGTGATCTTCACCACCCTGCACTCAGGCGGCAAGTTCAGCGGCAAAGCCTACGAAACATCGGGCGGCCTGCACGGCGTCGGGTCGTCGGTTGTGAACGCCCTGTCGCGCCGGCTGGTGGTGGAGGTGGCGCGCGACCGCCAGCTGTACCGTCAGGAATATTCGCGCGGCGACCCGCAAACGGCGCTGGAGAATGTCGGCGGCGTGCCCAACCGGCGCGGCACCACCATCCAGTTCCAGCCCGACCCGCAGATCTTCGGCGAGGATGCGCATTTCAAGCCGGAGCGGCTGTACCGCATGGCGCGATCCAAGGCCTACCTGCATCGCGGCGTGGAAATCCGCTGGAAGTGCGATCCCGCTTTGCTGCCCGCCGACAGCGAAATTCCGGCGGAGGAAACGCTGCATTTCCCCGGCGGGCTTGAGGACTTCCTGCTGACCTCGCTGGCCGGCGA
>CALMVH010000002.1:0-3172 GCA_937873165.1 uncultured Rhodospirillales bacterium | reverse complement strand
GCCCTTCTCCGGCGAGAGCAAGCTGCCCGCCGACCTCGGCCGGCTGGAATGGGCGATGGCGTGGCCCGACAGCGCGGGCGAGGGCTTCCTGCATTCCTACTGCAACACCATTCCCACGCCCGAGGGCGGCACGCACGAGCAGGGGCTGCGCTCGGCCCTGACGCGCTCGCTGAAGGCGTACGGGGAACTGGCGAAGAACAGCAAGGCACAGAACATCATGGCGGACGATATAGTGGGCGGGGCCGGCATATTGCTGTCTCTGTTCCTGCGAGACCCGCAGTTCCAGGGGCAGACGAAGGAGCGCCTGACCTCGAACGAGGCGGCGCGCGCGGTCGATGCCGTGCTGAAGGACCATTTCGACCACTGGCTGGCGGAAAACGCCACCGCATCGCGCGTGCTGCTGGAGCGCATCGTCGAGCGTATGGAAGAACGCCTGCGCAAGAAGACCGACAAGGAGATGGAGCGCAAGACCGGCGGCCGTCGCCTGCTCCTGCCCGGTAAGCTGGCCGACTGCTCCAGCTCCTCCTCACCAGCCACGGAACTGTTCATCGTCGAGGGCGAATAAGCCGGCGGGTCGGCGAAGCAGGCGCGGCGGCGCGAAAGCCAAGCGATCCTGCCCCTGCGCGGCAAGATCCTGAACGTCGCCAGCGCCAGCGCCGACAAGTTCGCGGGCAACAAGGAATTGTCCGACCTAATCCTGACGCTGGGCTGCGGCACCGGCAAGTCATTCGCCCTCGACAAGCTGCGCTACGAGCGCATCATCATCATGACCGACGCCGACGTGGACGGCGCGCACATCGCCAGCCTGCTGGTGACCTTCTTCTGGAGGGAAACGCGCGGCATGATCGAGGCGGGGCGCCTGTACCTGGCGCTGCCGCCACTCTACCGCCTGACGCAGGGCACGAAGTCCGTCTATGCGCAGGACGACGGCGACCGGGTGCGGCTGCTGAAGAAAATGGAAGCCAGGGGTAAGGTCGAGGTCAGCCGCTTCAAGGGGCTGGGTGAGATGCCCGCCGCGCAACTGAAGGAAACCACCATGGACCCCGACAAGCGCACCCTGCTGCGCGTGACGGTGGAGGATCTGGCGGCGGTGAACGACCGCGTGGAGGAACTAATGGGCCGCAACGTCGAACCCCGCTTCCGCTTCATCCAGGAACGCGCGAAGTTCGTGGAGGAAGACGCGCTGGATGTTTAATTGGATTGCTGGCTCCGACCCGTTTGGCTCAGGCCTGGGCGACATCGTTCTTGTCCATCAGGGTCACCAAGCAATCAATCAGCCTGCCTGCGTTTGCTCTTATATCCGGCCACTCGGACCGGCGCAGGATCGTTTCGGGATGCCGGTCGGGCAGCGTTTCGGACAGGCCGTCAAGCTTCGCCATGAGGCTCTCGATGCATTCCACGGCTTCGTACGCCTTCCTTTCTTTTAAAACATCCACATACAAGTGTATCGTGTTGTCGTCGAAGAACCTGCACATTTCCTCCTCGTACGAGGAGAACTCGGGCCCTTCGCCCTTCAGCCACACCCGTTCCTGAAAGTCCTGGGAGGCAAGCGTGCGAAGGCATTGAACGATGTTATGGGTCCACACCTTGAACGGCATCATAGGGCCGGCCCCGCCGTCTTCAGCTGTTCCAGCGCGGCGTCGGCCCTTGCGCGGATGGTCGTCCACTCGGGGCGCGCCAGCACCGTTTCCGGCCTAGCGGGATCGTCCAGGTGCTGGTCCAAATCGTCCAGTCTGGACAACAGGTTCCTCAACGACCGAGATAGTTCTGGATTGGCGGTCTCGAACATGTTTATGTACTCACTTATCATGACATCGTCGAACAGGACGCACATGTCCTCCTCATAGGAAGACCAGGCGGTGCCAGTGTTGATCCATCGGCTTTCGAGGGTCTCGCATGATGAAAACACGCGAACCGCCTCTTTAATCCTGACCGTCCAGAAGTCCAAACTCATCACTTAGCGTCTCCAAGGCATTCATCATGCTTGAGGATGACGATCGGATCTCCGGCCATTCCGGCTGCTCCAAAACGTGGCCGGGTTTGTTGACAGGCCCCATCCTGCTCATGAGTTGCTTCAGGAGACCGATCAGTTTGTTAAAACCATGAACTATTTCTACATCATCGGTTTTCCTGTAAAGTATCTCTACATACTCGTGCACGGTGAGATCATCAAAAAACCTGCACATTTCTTCCTCGTACGAAGAGAACTCCTTTCCCTCACCCTTTATCCAAACCTTTTCTTGAAAATCTCTCGATGACAGCACCCGCAAGCATGCCAGCATGTTGTTTGTCCAGACACCAAACGGCATCATGGTTTGTACCTCGCAAGCTAACCGGGTTTCCATCTGCGTCTCTGCCCGTACCGCTTCTTTGATCAACAACGTATGGAATTTGTTGAGCTGGATTGGAGCTGTCAGGATTTCCAGGCATGACCCGGACTTTGTTGTGCTTGTTGTTAGGATCTATATACGCAGTGCCGCCGTTACCCTCTGTCGGTTCCGTTCTGTAATTAGAGGGTATCCCATACGGATTCTGATTACTGCACCGAGACGTGACGACCGGAACGATCGGCTCTCCCGTCAAAGTGTTGCTGGGCTCGCTTGACTGCCCGGGTTCAGGAGCTATCGGCTCGGTCGGATAGATGTTAGGTTCTTTGGGCTCAAAAGTCGTCGATGGAAATTCCATTGGCCCGCCTTCTTCTGGAACGGCTTCCTCTGGAGGGACCTCCTCGGGCGGTACTGCCTGCAACCCGCTCGGATCGACATAGCGCAGCGGGTTTTGCTTGGCGTAGCCGAAGATGCTGTAGCTGCCGCCTCCCAGGCGCAGCGGATCCGCCTCAAGATAGCGGGCTTGCGCCACACCACACAGAGTGGCGAAGGCTAGCGTAAGCGCAAGCAGACCAAGCTTATCGGCCCAGCGGCGCGGGCGGTGCTTTGTAGTCATCCCAGTTGGCTCCCATTGCCAGAAATGTTTCGTCCCATCGCTTTGCCGTTTTGATGGACTCGACGGCCCGGTCGAGGCCGGACGTATCCTGCGGCTGCTTCATCCAAGACCGCGCGAAGTTCGTGGAGGAGGATGTGTTGGATGTTTGATCGAACTTGCCAGGTTTGGCTGAGTTTTCAACATGCCCAACTGTCATATTATTCTAAGTGATATACTTAGTATCATATAT
>CALMVH010000001.1:10702-17996 GCA_937873165.1 uncultured Rhodospirillales bacterium | reverse complement strand
CAACAGGAGCAACGCCAGCACGAGCCGAGCAATCGCGGACCTCACGACTGGGCCGCGTCGAAGGCAGCCGCGATTTCCTTGCGTATGCTTTTCATCTCGGCGGACGGATTGGTTTTTGTCCAGGGCGACTCGCCATTGAAGAAAGGCCTGAGGCCGGAGGCCGCCCGATCAGTAACAACCTCCATCACGATCTGCGCCGTGATCACGTCCTGATCTTCTGAAAACCCATAGGTAAGCGCCTGGTCGCATAACAGGTTGATCAGGCGCGGCACGCCCCTAGTGTAATAATGCACGGCCCCAAGCGCATCTTCCTCGAAAATCGCCAGGGTTCCCTCCACCACCGCCAGCCGGTGCCCTATGTACGCGGCTGTTTCGCGCGGGGTCAGCGGATCCAGGTGGCAATGAACCGCGATACGCTGCCTGAACTGCTGCATGTCGTTTTGCTTCAGCGTATCCAGCAGTTCGGGCTGGCCCACCAGGATCAGCTGCAACAGCTGGTCCTTGCCATAGTTGATGCTGGACAGCACGCGCAGCTCCTCCAGCATGTCACGGCCCAGGTTCTGCGCCTCGTCAATGACCAGGACCGTCCGCTTCCCCTTGCCATATTGCAGGGTCAGGAACTCGACAAAGTCGTTGTATAAAGTCACTTCGTCCTTGCCCCGGCGGTCGATGTCGAACGCAGCCGCCACCCAGCCGAGCAGGTTCCCGACCGAGGCGCTGGCGTTGTTGATCAGGCCAACCGTCAGGTCGGTGTTCAAGTGTTGCAAGTAATGGCGGACGACCGTGGTCTTGCCCGCGCCCACATCGCCGGTGATCACGATGAAACCGGCCTCGGTAACCGTGCCATATTCCAGGTGATTGACGGCGCGGCCATGCCTGCGGCTGAGGAACAGGAAGTCCGGGTCCGGCAGAAGCGAAAAAGGCTTCCCCGTCAGATGGTAGAAATCCTGATACATGGTGTTCGGTCTGCGCCTTAACGGAAAATTTTCTGTTCGATTTTTATACAGATGGTCCCTGAGGCTTTATATTCCATAAACGGAAAGTGGAAATGCGGCGCGCAAAGCGATCCGAACACGACAGCGGTCATTCGCATGGCCAAGACCACCGTGCTATCGAAACCTCTCCCACCCATCATCGGCGGCGACGCCGTTAACCCGAGAGACATCCGTGAGAGCCCTCCTTCTACCGCTGTTCTTCTGGCTGCTGACCTGCCTGCCGGCTCACCCCGCCAGGGCGCAGGATCCGGTTTACACGATCATTCCGGGTGACGTTCTCCAGGTAAACGTCTGGAAGGAAGACGGCATGGACCAGGAAGTCCTGGTTCTGCCGGACGGATCCATCACGTTTCCGCTGATCGGATCATTCTCCGTAAAAGGCCTCACGCCGGAAGACGTTCAAGCCATGATCAAGGACAAGCTGGCCAAGGTCATTCCCGACGCGGCGGTAACGGTCTCGGTCAAGGCTGCGCTGGGGCACACGGCCAGCGTGATCGGACAGGTCGCGAAGCCGGGCGAGTTCGTGATGGCGCACGAGCTGACAGTGATGCAGGCGCTTAGCCAGGCAGGCGGCCTTACCCCGTATGCCGACGAAAGCAAGGTGATCATCCTGCGCCGGGTGGACGGGATCGAGACGTCGATACCAGTGCCGTACAAGGACATCATCAACGGCGATCACCTTGACCAAGATGTCGCCCTGACACCCGGCGATGTCGTGGTCGTGCCCACCGTCAGCCTCTTTTAACCCGTGCAGGACGGGGCTGGCCCGCAGTCGGCTGGTAAAGTCCTGGCCCTTTCCCGGGGCGCGAGGACCCTTTCGGCTGCGGCATGCCTGGTCCTGTTCTGCCAGGAAAAGCTGCTCGCGGCCGACTTCGTGACGGAACCGGTGGCCGAAGCGGTTCAACTGGTGAATCCTGCGCCCGCGCACGCGTCCGGACTGACCGTGCAGGGCATATTCTCGGAAACGCCGTCCTACGACTCGAACCCCCTGCTGCTGACCAGCGGCGCGAAGCCCCTTTATGGTTCGACGACCTCGCCGGAACTGATCCTGAACAGCAGCACGCAATCCTTGCAGGTCAACGCCGATACCTTGGTGAATGCCAACGCCTTCAACCAGATCGCCTTCAACTCGGTCGACCTGCATTCATCAGCGTCTGTGCGAGGAGAGGGCGAATTGTGGTCGGCGGGCATCGCCGAGAAAACCGATTTCGATACGACGCGCACCAGCGAGCTGTCGAACTTCGACCTGACCACCCGTCCGTTCCGGCACCTGGGGTTCGAGGTCGATCCCGAGGTGTCGTTCAACCCCGATCCGATCGACAAGGTTTCGCTGGCGGGCTCGTACGCGCTGTCGCAATACCAGAACACTGTCTTTTCCGACTTCGACCTGTATTCGATCGCGCCGACCTACGTTCATAACTTCGATCCGCTGAACGCCGGAGTATTCACCGTGCAGGCGCAGCACTACAACACGACGGACAACGCGCGGAACACGACGGATACGGTCGGACCCTCCATCGGCTGGATCAGCGCGCTGACGCCCGAAATCGCGGCCAAGATCACCTTTGGCGCGCAAACCTCTCGCCAGACCCAGGCCGGAACGCCGTCTTCCGGCTGGGATCTCCAGTACATCTTTTCCGGCGACCTCACGTTCAAGGGCGAGCGGCAGACGGCCGAAGTGGTGGCCTCGCGCGCGGAGTATCCATACGGCAACGGCTCGGAAGCCCTGCTGACGTCGGTGCTGGCGACGGAAACCTACCGGCTGAACGAGGTGCTGGCCTTTAATTGCGGCGCGGGCTTCGAATCATCGGAATATCAGGTAGACCAGACCGGAAACCTTCAATCGGAATGGACCGCTAACCTCGGATTTACCTATGCGGTCAATGATCAGATGAATGTCACGACCGCCTATCAGTTCAGATACGAAACATTGCAGAACATCGCCCCCCGCGCGGAAGAACACGTGTTGACCGTTTCCCTCGCATACCGCCTGACACCCCGGCCCTTGTAGCGGGCCGATGCCCGCAATGTGCAAGAAAGATCGATATGGAAGAGCTTACCCTCCACGACATCGCAGCCATCCTGAAGCGTCGCAGGCACTACGCCCTGGCCACCGCCGGCGCCCTGTTCGCGCTGGTGCTGGTCTTTGCCATGCGGTGGTCGAACTACACCTCGTCATCCACGGTCCAGATCCAGCAATCCAGCGTATCGTCGGCCCTGGCCACCCCCACCGGCGAAAACCCGCAGGACCTCGCGCCGGGACTGGCCGATCAGCGGATCATGCAGGTCGACGAGATGGTCACATCCAACGATGCGTTAAGCGATATCATCCAGAAGCTCGACCTTTACCCTAATGCCCGGACAACGGCTCCGGTCGCAGCGCTGGCCGCCAAGATGGCGAAGAAGATCAAGCTCGACTTCATTGGCAGCACCCTGTCAAACCCGGCCGAAGCCCAGAAAGCCTCAGCCGAACAGCTGTCGGCGGTCGCTTTCACGCTGAGCTTCAGCTATTCGAACCCCGAACTCGCCCGGCAGGTCACGGCCGAACTCGTGAGTCGCTTCCTTCAGGAAGATAACGATCTCAGGCGGCGGCAGGCTGACGAGACGTCGGGCTTCATCGGAGCGCAGATCACCGCGCTTGAGACCACGATGGCCGCGCAGGAAAAGAAGATCGCGGAGTTTCGCGCCCAGCACGGCGAGTCCGGCCCTGCGGCGCTGACCTCGGACCAACAAGCGGCATCGGCCACGTACCTGTCGCTGGAAAACATCGAAAGCCAGATCAGCGCCAACGAAGGAACGCAGGGCAGCCTGCGCGCCCAGCTGGCGACGGTCGATCCGTATTCCCGCGTGATCGCGAATGGCCAGGTGCTGACCACGCCTGGGATCCAGCTGAAGGCGTTGCAAGCGCAGTACGCCTCGCTTTCCAGCCGCTATGGCCCGAGCCATCCTGATGTCGTGAAGCTTCAGCACGAAATCCAGGCGTTGCAGGTGGAACAGGCCGGTGCCGGACAGGCCGCGCAGGCAGAAGATACCGCCGGGTTGCAGGCCCAGATACAGGACGTGCAAACGAACCTTGCCGCGGCCTGGGCGACCGGCGGGCAGAACAATCCTAACGTCGCAGCCTTGCAGCATCAGCTGAAGAAGCTGCAGGCAAGGTTGTCGGGTATGGGGCAGGGTGGGCCGGTCGTCGACGCCAAGCGCGATGCCGACAATCCGGCCTATCTGCAGATCGTGGCGCAACTGCGGGCCGCGGAGGAACAGCACAAGTCGCTGGTGTCGCAACACGCAACGCTGCAGGCCCGGCAGGACAAGTACCAGAAGGCGATCGCCGCGATTCCCGTGATCGAGCAGCAAATGGCAAGCCTGTCGCGCGACTACGACAACGAGCAGGCCCGGTATCGCGAGCTGAAGGAAAAGAAGATGGCCGCCGATATGAGCGCCCAGCTGGAGGTTGGCCGCGATGGCCAGCGCCTGGTCGTCAGCGTTCCGGCAAACCTGCCAACCAAGACGCATCCTTCCAAGCTGATGATCCTGGCCGGCGGGCTGGTCCTCAGCGCGGTAGGCGGGCTGGTGGCGGTGATGGTTGTCGAGGCCACCAGCCAGAACCTGTACGGCGCCCATCAACTGGCGCAACTGACAGGCGCCGCTCCCCTGGTCTCGATTCCCTATATCAACACCAACGCGGAAACCGAGCGCGTGCGGCGATTGCGCCCGTTCCTGATCGGGGGAGGGGTCGCGCTGGCGGCGCTGGCGGCGGTACTGTTTCCCTACCTGGTCATGCCATACGGCACCTTCTGGAACACGCTATCGCAAAAGTTCGATTTCTCGTGATGCCGATTCGGGAGCACCGCCATGGATAAACTTGAAAAGGCTGTTCAAAAAGCCCGCGTGGCCCGGCAGGCGACGGTTGCAGGGAATGCGGGCCGACCCGCGCCCGTGAGCGTAGCCATTGCCGACCGGACAGCCGGACCGGCGCTGTCGAGAACCGTGCGGGTCGAGGACGGGATCCTGGAACAGTCGCGGGTCGTGTCCCACCGGACCCGCCATCAGGACGCCGATATCTTCCGCCTCCTGCGCACGCAGGTTCTTCAGCAACTGGCGCAGGCCGATCACCGCTCGCTTGCGATCACCAGCCCGCATTACGGCGACGGCAAGACTACGGTTTCGTTCAACCTGGCGCTCAGCATTGCGCAGGATCTGAAACAAACCGTCCTGCTGGTCGATCTCGACCTGCGCAAGCCCGACGTTCACAAGCGCATGGGGCTGAAGTCGCCCCTGGGACTGTCCGACTACCTGATCAACGACGTGCCATTGTCGGAGTGCCTGGTCCGAACCTCGTTCGAACGGTTCAGTGTCCTCCCCGCGGGGCAATCGCTGGACAATTCATCCGAAGTCCTGGGATCGCCGAAGATGGCTGCCCTGGCGCGGGAAATGGAAGGCCGCTATGATGACCGGCTGATCATCTACGACATGCCGCCACTTCTCGATCAGGATGATTCGCTGGCGTTCTTCCCTCATGTAGGCTCTGTACTTCTGGTGGTGCGCGATGGCGTCACGAAGACTGTCGATGTCAAGAGTTCGATTAACGCCTTGTCCAGCATGCGGCTTATTGGAACTGTACTGAACAGGGTAGCCGCGTACGCCGGTGACATCCATGCCAGACTTCAGGATCTTGTATCTTGTTCACGATGTAACCGATCCGGCTGTTGTAAAACGCATCTCGATGCTTGAAGCCGGGGGCGCCACGGTCCGGTTGATGGGCTTCAGGCGGGGCGGCCAGCCTCTGCCCACCCGTGACAAATGTGCCGTGGTGGATCTGGGCCAGACGCATAACGGCCAGTTTGCACACCGGATGGCGGCCGTGCTCCGCACCTTGGCAGTTGTGGGGAGCCACAAGGCAGCCTTCGAAGCGGCGGACGTCATCATCGCGCGCAACCTCGAGATGCTCGCGGTCGGGGTGCGCGGCCGGTCGCTTTGCAAGGGTAAACCCACCCTGGCCTATGAGTCGCTCGACATCCATCGCCTGTTGCTGGGCAATGGCCGCGTCGGGTCGGTGTTGCGCGACTTGGAGGGATGGCTGGCCGCACGGGCATCGGTCCTGATTACCAGTTCGCCCGCGTTCGTGACCGAGTACTTCCAGAAGCGCTCGCGCGTGAACCTGCCGGTGCTACTGCTTGAAAACAAGGTTTATATCCCGCCGCAAGCCACTGACATCGTGGCAGGACGTGTCCCGCGCGCGCCCGGTCCGCCCTGGCGCATCGGCTGGTTCGGCGCCATCCGCTGCCGCGAAAGCCTGCGCCTCCTCACCACCCTCGTCGCGCAAAGCGAAGGTCGGGTCCAGGTCGTGATCCGCGGCCGTCCCGCCTACGACCAGTTTGACGATTTCGACCGCTTGACGACCGGTATTCCTGGCTTGCAGTTCCTTGGACCCTACGGCAACCCGCAGGATCTACCCGGCATCTACGGCAATGTCCATTTCACCTGGGCCATCGACAGGTTCGAGGCAGGCTTGAACTCGGCTTGGCTTTTGCCCAACCGGCTGTACGAGGGCGGGTTGTTCGCGTCTGTCCCGCTTGCGGAAGCATCAGTCGAGACAGGACGGTTCCTGGACCGGCTCAAGCTTGGGGTGACGCTCCCCGACGATCTTGGACCGGCCCTGGGTGTGTTCTTTAAGACACTTAAAATGGATGAATACAACAAACTGCAAGCACGAATGGTTAATACTCCATTAAAAATATGGACTTTCCAGACTGATGACTGTAAACAAGTCCTTAAGTACCTGAGGGATGTCCATGCAAGTAAAGAAAACAAACGGTAGTGCAGGCGTTCTGGTCGTGATCCCTTGCCTGAACGAGGAAGCGCATATCCAGGCGCTGGTTCTGCAGACGTTGAATGCAGCCTGGTCGCGGCCCGTGCGCGTGGTGGTGGCCGATGGTGGCAGCAAGGATCGTACGCGGCAGATCGCGGAGAGCCTGGCGGCGCGGCATGCCAGTGTCAGCTACCTTCCCAACGAGAAGCGGCTGCAAAGCGCGGCCCTGAATGCCGCGGTAACCGCCTATGGACACGAGGCCGAATACCTGATCCGCCTAGATGCGCATGCGGTCTACCCGGACGATTACTGCCAGCGCCTGATCGAGGAAGCTGAAAGCCTCAAGGCGGACTCGGTAGTGGTTTCCATGCACACGATTGGACAAAAAGGTTTTCAAGGCGCTGTCGCCGCCGCGCAGAACTCGAAGTTGGGCAACGGTGGTTCGGCTCATCGCCGGGCAAGCCACTCCGGGAAGTGGGTCGAGCATGGC
>CALMVH010000001.1:4075-10692 GCA_937873165.1 uncultured Rhodospirillales bacterium | reverse complement strand
ACCACGCGCTGATGCGGATGGAGGCATTCAGGGCCGTGAACGGCTATGATGAAAACTTTTCCCATAACGAGGATGCCGAACTTGATATTCGGCTGGCCCGGTCCGGCTATGGCATCTGGCTGACGAACCAGACGTCTTTACAATATTATCCCCGCTCGGCGCCGCTGCCGCTGTTCAAGCAATACGTGAAGTATGGGCAGGGCCGCGTTCGGACCATCCAGAAACACAAGGCCCGTCCGCGGCTTCGCCAGCTTGCTCCCGCCGCTGTGGTTCCGGCATCCTGCCTAGCATGCGCCACGCCGTTCACCGTAGCCGCCATACTTCCGTTCGTCGCCTGGATGCTGCTGTGCCTCGGGTACGGAACGCTGCTGGGCATCAAGGCGAATCGTCTTTCCGTCGCACTCGCCGGACCCGCCGCCCTTATCATGCACCTGGGATGGTCGATCGGCTTCTGGCAGGCAATCGTCTTCAAAGCAGGAGGGCAACGAAATGGCATCCGCTACAGCAAGCCCGTCAGCGTTTCAGGCTGACATCTGCATCTGCACATTCCGCCGGCCCCATATCGCCGCGACACTGCAATCGCTTGCCGACATGACGCTGCGTTCGGGCTTGTCCTTCCGTGTGATCGTCGCGGACAACGACGATACGCCCAGCGCGCGGCCCGTCGTCGAGCAGGCAGCCGCCCGCACTGGCCTGCCTGTGGATTACATCCATGCGCCCGCGCGCAATATTTCGGTCGCCCGCAATGCGTGCCTGCGCGCAGCGCAAGCGCCTTGGCTGGCGTTCATCGATGACGACGAACTCGTGACCGAGAACTGGCTATCGTACCTAAGTGAAGGCTTGATCGACGGGATCGACGTCGTGCTGGGCCCCGTCAAGGCTCTCTACCCGAATGATTGTTCCGGCTGGATCCAACAATCCGATTTGCACTCGGCGGGACCCGTCTGGACCGGCGGGGAGATCCGGACCGGCTATACATCGAACGTGCTGTTCCGCCGCACGGCCGCTCCCTTCGTGAACCTCACCTTTCGCGAGGAGCTTGGCCGGTCGGGCGGCGAGGATACGGCGTTTTTCGACACCGCGCATGCTGCGGGCGCCCGGATCGGCTTCAGCCCGGCGGCGATCGTCACCGAACTTGTTCCAAGGGACAGGGCTACGTTCGCTTGGCTGCTGAAGCGACGGTTCAGGGCGGGCCAGACGCATGGCTTCTTGTTACTTGAAAAGGCAACCGGCGGCGGTGCGGCCATTGTGACCAAGGCCTTGCTGAAACTGGCGGCATGCCTCGGGGCTGCCATGGTGCCCAGCCGCAAGGCAGGCCACATGCGCCAATGCTTGATCCGGGGCGCGCTGCATGCCGGCGTCGTCGCGCGCCTGCTGGGTAAGTCCGACCTCGAACAATACGGGCGCGGATAGGCCATGCCGATCGATGTTTCCGTCATCGTTACGACCTACAATGTCGAACGCTACATAGCGCGGACGCTTGCCAGCGCGCTGGACCAGGCCGGCCCCAGCCTGGAGGTCATCGTTGTAGACGATTGTTCGACCGACAACACCTGGACCAGACTGTGCGCGATGGACGATCCTCGCCTGAGGATCGTCCGCCTTCACAGTAATGGAGGTCCGAGCGTGGCTCGAAATACCGGGATTGCCATGGCAACCGGGAGCTGGATTGCGGTTCTCGACGGCGATGACCAGTTCAAGCCGGGACGCCTGCAACGCTGCTTGGACTTGGGCGTTTCACGGGCCGCGGATATCGTGGTGGACAATCTGCTGATCGAGCGCGAGGCGGATGGAGAACGATTCCCCATGTTTTCCGATGCCACGTTGCGCAGCCTCGAACCTTTGACACTGGCGCGGTTCATAGCCGGGAACGGTTTGTTTGCGCGCGGGCATACGCTGGGGTACCTGAAGCCGGTCATCTTCGCCGCGTTCCTGCGCCAGCACTGTCTCGCGTACGATCCGGACATCCGCATCGGCGAGGATTACCAGTTTTTGGCCGAGGCGCTGGCAAACGGCGCCGTTTGTGCCGTCGATCCGATCCCAGGATATAGCTACACCGTTCGTGCCGGATCGATCTCGCACCGCCTTGCCTTGGCCGACATCGACCGCATGTCCGCGGCGGATGGCAAGCTTTGGCGAAGATACCGCTTTGATCCCGAAGCGGCCGAGGCACAGCAACGACGCACGCGCAGCCTGCGCGAGGCCTATGCCTACACGCTGCTGATCGGAGCGCTTAAACGCAAGAGCCTGCCTGCCGCCATCGCGGCGGTGCGGTATTGCCCCGGCGGCGTCAGGCATCTGTGGCAGCCGGTCTGGGCCCGCGTGGAACGCCTGCGCAGAAAACTGTAGGTTTAGGTTCGGATGTAGGGGATCATGCTCACCTCGTTCGTCAGCTCCGCGAAAGCCGAACTCCAATCACGTCGCGTGGAGCATTGGATCGGCTGTTTTAGTCTGGACTCCCGCTTTCGCGGGAGTGACAAGGCTTCTAATGAGACCTGTGGAAAACGTTATGATGCGGGACTCCGCAGCCGAAATGCTGCCGGCCGCGGCCGATCCGAAGCACCGCATCCTGAAGGACGTGTTCGGCTTCGATGGTTTCCGGCCCGGTCAGCTGGTTGCGATCGAGGCGCTTCTGGATAAGCGGCATGTGCTGGCGGTCATGCCCACGGGTGCCGGCAAATCGTTGTGCTACCAGGTGCCGGCGCTGATACTGGGCGGGTTGACGATTGTTGTGTCGCCGCTGGTGGCCCTGATGCAGGATCAGGTGTCGGCGTTGCGCCTGGCGGGTGTCGCCGCGGACACAATCAACTCGTCCCTGCCGCGCGAGGCGAACGTCGCCGCTTGGCGGCGCGTGGCGTCTGGCGAAACCCGCCTGCTATACCTGGCGCCGGAACGGCTGATGACCGAACGGATGCTCGACGCGTTGCGGCGGCTTCCTGTCCGGTTGATCGCCGTCGACGAGGCGCATTGCATCTCGCAGTGGGGGCCGGCGTTCCGGACCGACTACGAGGATCTTTCCCGGCTGCGTACCGTGTTTCCGGGCGTGCCGATCATCGCGTTGACCGCCACGGCCGACGAAACAACACGCGGCGACATTTCCCAGCGGCTGTTCGCCGGGCAGGTTGAAACGCTGGTGCTGGGTTTCGACCGGCCGAACATCAGGCTGGCGGTGGAGGCAAGGCAGGACGGACCTCGCCAGTTGCTCGATTTCATCCGCCGTCACGAAGGCCGCAGCGGCATCGTCTACTGCCTGTCACGCAAGAAGACAGAGGAAACCGCCGCCTTGCTCCAGCGTCACGGCGTACCCGCTCTGGCGTACCACGCGGGCATGGACAAGGACGCGCGCGACACGAACCAGAACAGCTTCATGACCGAGTCCGGCGTCGTAATGGTGGCGACTATCGCCTTCGGCATGGGAATCGACAAGCCCGATGTCGCTTTTGTCTTCCACACTGACCTGCCGGGTAGCCTGGAAGCCTACTACCAGGAAATCGGACGGGCAGGGCGCGACGGGCGGTCCTCCGAAGCGTGCATGGTGTTCGGCCTCGGGGATATCCGCATGCGGCGTCAGTTCATCGATGGTGAGGACGCCTCCGCAGAGCACAAGCGGCGTTCGCACGGCAGGCTGGATACGCTGATCGGCTTTTGCGAAACAGCGCAGTGCCGACGTCAGATCCTGCTGAACTACTTCGGCGAGAGCGCGATGCCGTGCGGGAATTGCGACAATTGCCTCGACCAGGAACCCCGGTCTGACGGCGCGGCCGAGGCCCGCCTTGTCCTGGCCGCCATCGCCGAAACCGGCGAACGGTTTGGTCCGGGCTACATCGTCGATGTGCTGCGCGGACACGAAACGCAAAAGCTTGTCGAACGCGGCCACCAGACACTCGCAAGCTTTGGCAGCGGCAAGGCCCGCCGGAACAGCGAATGGCACTCACTGATCCGCCAGCTGATCGCCGGCGGCTTCCTGGTCCTCGACATCGCGGGGTACGGAGGACTTTTCATCGCGGAGAAAGGGCGTGCTCTCGGGCGGGGAGACCTTGCCTTCCTGTACCGGCCCGAACCGCCGCGTCCGACATCGCGCAACAAGACGCGCATGCGCGACAGCGGCGCCGCCGAAGGTGGCGACTCCGCCTTGTTGGCGGCGCTGAAGGCAACAAGACTCCGCCTGGCGCGCGAGCGTCAGGTGCCGGCGTTTGTTGTGTTCTCGGCCCGTACGCTGATCGACATGGCGGAACGCTGTCCGCGCACGCTGCTGGCCTTTTCCGAGGTCAACGGCGTCGGTGCCGCGAAATTGAAGGACCTCGGCAAGATTTTTCTCGACACCATCGAGGCGCATTTCGCCAGCAAGTCGGAGTAAGTCGAACGACGGAGTGCCCCTCGGGTCATCAGGGCGTATCGTCACCGAATGGTATCGAGTTCCCGGTTGAGAGCCAGGACGTTGACGCGCGGCTCGCCCAGAATGCCCAGCACCCGTCCGCGCACGCTCCGGTTTACCAGCCCAGTAACCTGGGCCGGGTCGAGGCCACGGGCTTTCGCCACACGCCCGACCTGGAAGGCTGCGGCTTCTGGCGAGATGTCGGGGTCGAGACCGCTTGCGGAACTGGTGACGAGATCGACCGGCACCGCAGCGTTGTTATCCACCTTCATCCTGGCGACGTCGGCCGCTACGCGGTCGAGCAGCGCCTGACTGGTAGGACCCAGGTTGGAGCCCGAGGAAGAGGTGGCATCGTACGGGTCGGGAGTCGCATTATTCTGCGCGTCGGTCGAGGTAATGGCGGAAACCCGGCCATGGAAGTACCGGTCGCTGGTGAACGCCTGCCCGATAAGCGACGAGCCGATAATCTTGCCATCCTGCTGGACCAGGCTGCCGGAGGCTCGCCCGGGAAAGATAACCCTGCCGACGCCCAGCACGGCCAGGGGATAGATCAATCCGGTCAAAACCGACATGAGCACGATCAGGATGAAAGCAGGGCGCAGTTCGCGGAGCATGGCTGGATCCTCAGGCAAGGCCTAGCGTGTTGACGATGATGTCTATGGCCTTAATGCCGATGAACGGCACGGCCAAGCCGCCCAGCCCATAGACCAGCAGGTTATGGCCCAGCAGTTGCGCCGCCCCGCGCGGCTTGTAGGCAACGCCTTTCAAGGCCAGTGGGATAAGGGCGATGATGATCAGCGCGTTGAAGATGATCGCCGACAGGATCGCGCTTTGTGGCGTGCCAAGGCGCATGACGTTGAGCGCCTGCAACTGCGGATAGAAGGCGACGAACATCGCGGGGATGATGGCGAAGTATTTCGCCACGTCGTTGGCGATGGAAAAGGTGGTCAGGGCGCCGCGCGTCATCAGCAACTGCTTGCCGATGCCCACAATCTCGATCAGCTTGGTCGGATCGCTGTCGAGGTCGATCATATTGCCTGCCTCGCGCGCCGCGACCGTGCCGGTCTGCATCGCCACGCCCACGTCGGCCTGCGCCAAGGCAGGAGCGTCGTTGGTGCCGTCGCCGCACATGGCGACCAGCTTGCCCTTCGCCTGCTCGTCGCGCATCAGCTTAAGCTTCATCTCGGGCGTCGCCTGCGGCAGGAAATCGTCCACCCCGGCTTCTGCGGCGATGGCGGCGGCGGTCAGCGGGTTGTCGCCGGTGATCATCACCGTGCGGATACCCATGCGGCGCAGCTCGGAAAAGCGTTCGGCGATGCCGCCCTTCACGATGTCCTTCAGGTAGATCACGCCCAGCAGGCGCTTGTCCTTGGCAACCGCCAGCGGCGTGCCGCCCGCCTTCGAGATGCGTTCCACAATTGCGGTCAGCTCGGGGCTGGACGCCAGCCCGGCATAAGCGACGACCGAATCGACCGCGCCCTTGCGGATCTCGGTCTTGCCGATGTTGACGCCGCTCATGCGGGTCTGCGCGGTGAAGGGCACGAACTCGGCTTTCAGCTCGCCCATGTCGCGCGCCCGCAACCCGTACTTTTCCTTCGCCAGCACGACGATAGAGCGGCCCTCTGGAGTTTCGTCGCTAAGCGATGACAACTGCGCGGCTTCCGCCAGATCCTGCTCGGCAATCCCCGGCAGGGGCACGAACTCGGCCGCTTGCCGGTTGCCCAGCGTGATGGTGCCGGTCTTGTCCAGCAGCAGCGTGTCGATGTCGCCCGCCGCCTCCACCGCACGGCCCGACATTGCCAGCACGTTAAACTTCACCAGCCGGTCCATGCCCGCGATGCCGATCGCCGAAAGCAGCGCGCCGATGGTAGTGGGGATCAGCGTCACGAACAGCGCCACCAGCACGACCACCGGCACCGTGCCGTGCGCATAGGCGGCAAAGCTGGGAATGGTCACGGTCGCCATGACAAAGATCAGCGTCAGCGCCACCAGCAGGATCGTCAGCGCGATCTCGTTCGGGGTTTTCTGGCGGGCGGCGCCTTCCACCAGCGCGATCATGCGGTCGAGGAAGGTCGAGCCGGGGGCGGCGGTGATGCGCACCTTGATCCAGTCCGACAACACCCGCGTGCCGCCCGTCACGGCCGATCGGTCGCCCCCGCTTTCACGGATCACCGGCGCGGACTCCCCCGTGATCGCGGACTCATCCACGCTGGCGATGCCCTCGATCACTTCGCCGTCGGAC
>CALMVH010000001.1:0-4065 GCA_937873165.1 uncultured Rhodospirillales bacterium | reverse complement strand
GATATAACCCATCTCTACCAGCACGATGTCGCCCGCGTGCAGATCCTGCGAGGGAACCGACTGGAACGCCTTCGTGTCGGACGACCGCAGCCGCTTCGCCAGCGTGTCGGCGCGGGTCTTGCGCAGCGCGTCCGCCTGCGCCTTGCCGCGCCCCTCGGCCACGGCCTCCGCAAAGTTGCCGAAGATCACCGTGAACCACAGCCAGACGGAAATCTGGATGTCGAACTTCGGGTGGCCCGTTCCCGTTACCAGATCGCGCAGGCATTCGTACGTCGTGAGCGCCGTTACGGCTTCGACGACGAACATCACGGGGTTGCGGATCAGCGTACGGGGGTTCAGCTTTGCCACGCTTTGCAGCAGGGCAGGACCCACGATGGCGGGATCGAACAGGCTGGCGCGCTTGGTAGTCATGGTGGGTTGCCCTTAGAAATGCGTTCCGGCCTGCATCGACAAATGCTCGACGATCGGGCCGACGGCCAGCGCCGGAAAGAAAGTCAGGCCGCCGACGATCAGGATCACGCCCGTCAGCAGCGCCGCGAACAAGGCGCCGTTCGTCGGGAACGTGCCGGGCGAGGGCGGCACGGCTTTCTTCGCCGCCAGCGATCCCGCGACCGCCAGCATCGGCACGATGAAGAAGAACCGTCCCATGAACATGGCCGCCGCCGTGGTCAGGTTGTAGAAGTCGGTATTGGCGGACAGCCCGGCAAAGGCGCTGCCGTTGTTGGCGGTGGACGAGACGTAGGCGTACAGGATCTCGCTGAAGCCGTGCGGTCCCTGGTTGGCGATGCCCGCAAGACCAGCCTTCGACACGGCGGCAATGGCGGTGAAGCCCAGCATCGAGAACGGCAGGATCAGGATTGCCAGCATCGCCATCTTGACCTCGCGCGCTTCGATCTTCTTGCCGATGTATTCCGGCGTGCGGCCTACCATCAGCCCTGCGACGAACACGGCGATGATGGCGAACAGCAGCATGCCATACAGGCCCGACCCGACGCCGCCGAAGATGATCTCGCCCAGCATCATGTTGATCAGCGGCACCATGCCCGACAAGGGCATCAGGCTGTCGTGCATGGTGTTGACCGCGCCGCATGAGGCATCGGTCGTGGCGGTGGTGAACAGGGCGGAGTCGGCCATGCCGAAGCGCACCTCCTTGCCTTCCATGTTGCCTGCCGACTGGTCGACGTTCAGGCCGGTGAAGGATGGATTGCTTGCGGATTCCACCGGGTACACCACCGCAAGTCCCGCGAGGAACAGAACGGTCATGACCCCGAGAATGGCCCAGCCCTGCCGCCGGTCGCCCACCATGCGACCGAACGCACCGGTCAGGCCCGCGCCCAGCGAAAAGATGCACAGCATCTCGACAAAGTTGCTGAGCGGCGTCGGGTTTTCGAACGGGTGCGCGGAGTTGGCGTTGAAGAAGCCGCCGCCGTTTGTGCCCAGCATCTTGATCGCTTCCTGGCTGGCGACGGGGCCGACGGCGATAGTCTGCTTCGCGCCTTCTAGTGTCGTCGCGTCCACATAAGCGCCAAGCGTCTGCGGCACGCCCTGCCAGATCAGGAACAGCGCTATCAGAAAGGAGGCGGGCAGCAGCAGGTACAGGGTGCAGCGGGTCATATCCACCCAGAAATTGCCGATGGTGCGCGAGGACTGGCGGGAGAAGCCTCGTATCAGTGCGACGGCCAGCGCGATGCCGGTCGCCGCCGAGAGGAAGTTATGCACGGCCAGCGCCAGCATCTGCGTCAGATAGCTCATGGTGCTTTCGCCGCTATAGGCCTGCCAGTTGGTGTTGGTCAGGAAGCTGACGGCGGTGTTCAGCGCCAGGGTCGGCGGCACGGCGGGGAAGCCCTGCGGGTTCAGCGGCAACAAGCCCTGCAGGCGTTCCAGCGCATACATCGAAAGTGCGCCGACAAGGCTGAACAGCAGCATCGACGCGCCGTAGCGCACCCAATCCTGTTCATTCTCCGGCCGCACGCCCGCAAGCCTGTAGAACGCCCGTTCCACCAGGGTGGTGCGCTTTCCCTCCAACACATGCGTCAGGCCGGCCCCGATGGGATCGGCCATCGCGACCACTAGCAAGGTGAACAGGATGATCTCGATGATGCCGCTGGTCGTCATGGCTCAGAACCGTTCCGGCCGGACGAGGACGTAGACGAGGTACCCGGACAGGAACAGGGCGACGAGCGCACCCAGGATATAATCCGCACTCATCGCGCGCGCTCGCAGAGTTTCAGGTAACCGACGGAAAGCGCAAACGCACCGCACAGCGCGGCCACCCAGGCAAGATCGAGCATGATTGACCCACTACGAGGCTTGAAACAGCTTCGACGCTAGACGCAGGTCGCATAAAAAATCGATGTGGGAATGGCAAAATGTTTGTCGTCCCGACATGATGGCTCGCTTGGCCGGTCTGACACCGCGAGGTGCAAGTAATAAGATAATTTGTGTTGATGGCAACATGGGGGTACGTAGATATGTCGAACCAAATTGTAAGGCTGACCCATGAAGCTTGAACGGCGAACCATCTTGATTACCGGGGGCACGAGCGGCATCGGTCTGGAGTTTGCACGCCAGTTACTGCTACGCGGCAATACCGTGATCGTAACCTGCCGCGAGCAGAGCAGGCTGGAGGCCGCACGTCAAAGCCTTGCCGGACTTCATGCCATTCAAAGCGATGCTGGCGACGCGGCCTCGATCGCGGCGCTGAAGTCACAAGTGGTCGACCGGTTTCCTGCGTTGGATGTATTGATTAACAATGCCGGCATCATGCGCAATCTTGATTTTAATCAACCTCACGATCTAGCGGATCTGACACGCGAGCTCGAGATCAATCTCGGCGGCCCGATCCGCATGGTTGCAGCATTCCTGCCGCATTTGAAAACGCGCCCGGCGAGCCTTATCGTCAACGTTTCATCGGGCTTGGCTTTCATCCCGATGGCGGCCGCGCCGGTTTATTGCGCTGCCAAGGCCGGCTTGCATTCCTTCACCCATTCCCTGCAAAGCCAGTTGCGGAACACGAATGTCGAAGTAGTGGAACTGGCCCCACCAGGCGTTGAAACGCCGTTGTTCCGTACCGAGTTTGCAGCGGAAACAAAAGGGCAAAAGGCTATGGCGCCTGAAGTGCTGGTGAAGCAAGCCATAGCAGGCATCGAAGCCGGCAAACGCGAAATCGCGCCTGGCTTGGCCAACGTCCTCAGGATCATGAACCGGGTCGCGCCGATGTTCATGGCTGGGCAACTCGCCAAGATGACAAAACCCAGATAAAGGTTTAAGCAGCTACTCTCCATCCCACAGCCGGTATCCCACCCCCGGCTCAGTCAGCACGTAGCGGGGCTGGGTCGCGTCCGTTTCTATCTTCTGCCGCAGGCTGCGGATGTATACGCGCAGGTACTGGATGTCGTCCTCCTGCGCGGGGCCCCACAGGTCGCGCAGGATCTGCTTGTGGCGCAGGACCTTGCCCGACTGGCGGGCGAGATAGATCAGCAGGTCGTATTCCTTGGGCGTCAGCTTCGCCTCCACGCCTGCCACCGTGACGCGGCGGTGTGTCATATCGATCAGGAGGTCGCCGCATCGTGTCATGGGCTCGACGCCGTCCTGCTGCAGGCGGTGACGCAACGCCGTGCGCACGCGTGCAGTCAGTTCGACCATGCCGAAGGGCTTGGTCACGTAGTCGTCGGCGCCGAGGTCCAACGCCCTGACCTTCCCCGCCTCGTCGTCGCGGATGGACAGCACGATAATCGGCACCGACGAGGTCAATCGGACTTGCTCGATGATCGACAGGCCGTCCTGATCGGGCAGGCCGAGGTCGAGGATCATCACGTCGGGCTTTTCGGCCAGACCCGCCAAGGCCGCCGCACCATCGGCCGCCTCACGGATGGCGTAACCCTGCGCGCCCAGGCTGGTGCGGATGGTGCGGCGGATCAGCGGCTCGTCATCGACGATCAGCACCATCGCGGTCTTCCGGCTCACGCGACCTCGCGGGCGGCCAGGATGGCGGCGTGCGGAATGCCGATGGTCAATCGCGCGCCCGATCGGTCTGTGCGGTTAGCCACAGTGATGGTACAGTTC